>NZ_JACJFF010000220.1:0-3815 GCF_014164465.1 Vibrio sp. SG41-7
CGCCTTGTATATGTATCTGTATCTGTATCTTTAGCTGTATCTGTATCTGTTAGGCAGTGTCAGCTATACGCTTACATTAGAGTCTGTTGATAATCGCTTTTTGTAGTCAGGGATCAGCATATAGGTTCCCGTAAACTCAACCGCTTCCACATCGCCACTGTTAATGGTCACATGAATGATGATGCGAGCTTTTCTGCCAGACGCGAGGCGATCTAAATCGCCACTGATCCCATCCAATGACGTAGATGCGACTGGGTTTTGCTCGACTGGGTGACGATAACGAATATTACTGTCTGCCAGTACGATATCACCGGTCAGCCCACGTTCTTTCATCAATAGCCAAGTCATTCCCCAACCCGTTAGAGTCGCCAAGGTAAAAGCTGAGCCAGCAAACATGGTGTTATGAGGGTTAAGGTTGGGATTCAACTGAGCGCTACACTCAAACTGATAACCCGTGTATTGGTTAATCTTGATGCCCATTTTGTCACTGATCGGGATCTGATTTTCCCAACGCTGCTGAAGCTCATTACACCATTCTGGTTTGCGCAGTACATCAGCCATTGGATCAAGAGGTTTCACCATCTGTTGGTGACGCACAGGGCCGCGTTGATCGTTAATTTCACCACGACGTTCAAACTCATTCTTCTCATAGAATGAGATCGCATCTTCACGTGCATTACACACCAAACGCTTCGCCCCCTCTTGACGAGCCAGTGACTCTAGCGCAACCAAGATAAGTGAGCCCATGCCTTTACTTTGGCGAGATTTCTTCACCGCCATATAGCGAATCTGCCCCTCTAGATCTGGGGTGATATAGAGACGACCAATCGCCATCGAGCGACCTCGACCATCGACAATCATGCGATGGTGACTCATGGCATCGTATTCATCGCGCTCTGAACCTACCGGCATTCGCCAAGGTTCACGGAGCATCTGCCAGCGAAAATGGTAATACTTGTTCAGCTGATTTTCGGTGGTCGGTGTTATGAGTTTAAACATGCTTATTCCTTTAAGCCTAAACCTGCAGCCAGAATGTTACTGGGCCATCATTAACCAAAGACACTTTCATGTCGGCTGCGAATCGGCCACGTTCCGTTGGCAACACTGATTCACACTGGTCAGAGAAATAGTTGTAAAGACGCTCTGCATCTTCTGGGTGAGCACCACGAGAAAATCCTGCTCGTGTGCCTTTCTTGGTATCAGCTGGCAGAGTGAATTGAGAAACCACTAATACCTTACCTTCTACCTGCTTTACATTGAGATTCATTTTATCGTCTTCATCTCCAAAGACACGATAAGTGGTCACTCGTTCCATCAAACGTTTGGCTTTGGCTTCGTCATCACCTTTTTCTACGCCTAACAGAACCAATAAGCCTTGCTCAATTTCACCCACTACTTCGCCATCAACACGGACGGCAGCTTCACTTACTCTCTGGATCAGTGCTATCACTGTTGTTTCCTTGCTCTGTGATTTTTTCTTTATCCGACGAGTGTACCATTTCTTGAGAGTCACTCCACTGTTCCTGCTCGCCCAACGCGGCCGTCACCTCAGCACCCACCAACACAATCAACCAGCACAAATACACCCAGACAAAAAGAATGGGAATCGCCGCTAATGCGCCATAAATCAATTGGTAAGAAGGGAATTGAGTAATGTAAGCCGCGAAGCCTTTCTTACTGAGTTCGAACAACAAAGCCGCAACCAGAGAGCCCGCTGCCGCATGAGAAAAGTGTATCTTTTTGTTGGGAACCAACAGATACAGACCGAAAAACGCAAAGAATGAGGTAATCAAAGGGAGCTTGCGAATCACGGTATTAAAGGCACTCGACACGACTTCGTTTTGTAACAAGTTCAATGATGTCACATACGACGTTGCAGCAATGCTCGCCCCAATCAAAATAGGTCCAAGCGTTAGCACCATCCAATACATTGAAAAGGACAATACGGCCCGACGCTTTTCTGTTACTCGCCAGATGTAGTTAAGGTTCTTATCGATGTTGGAGATCAGCATCAATGCCGCAATGAATAAGAACACACTGCCCACCGCTGTCATTTTGCCGGTATTGGCAACGAACTCGAGTAGAGCACCATGCACCGCATCTCCAGATGCTGGAACAAAGTTGGTAATAACGAAGTTTTGAATCACTAGGCCAACATCAGCAAAGACTGAAAATGACGATAAGATAGAGAGCAAAACCGTCAACATCGGTACGATCGAGAGCAAAGTAATGTACGCCAAGTAACCCGCATTCACATTGACCCTATCGTGCGTCATTCGCGCCAAAAGATAGCGGGAAAACTGAATGCTCCCTGTGACTGCGTTTTTTATCTTCAACTTGTAACTCCCTGGTAACTCGTTCATAGTCCTAATTAATATTCCTTTATTTAACTATAGGAAACTAGGATGCCTTATTTAATAGTTATAGTCCTCTCTATTTTTACTCTTACTGGATGCCAATCAGCTTATTACTCCGCCATGGAGCAAGTGGGTTACCACAAGCGTGACATTATGGTCGATAGAGTGGAAGACGCTAAAGAGTCGCAGCAGGATGCTCAGGAAGAGTTTACTAGCGCACTTGAAGCCTTGAGTAGCCTGACGAACTTCAGTGGCGGCGACCTTGAAGATATGTACAACCAAATCAACGATAAATACCAAGACAGCGAGAAAGCCGCACAAAATGTCAGTGATCGCATTGCTGCGATTGAAGACGTGTCAGATGCGCTGTTTGCAGAGTGGCAGAGCGAATTAGACCTCTACACCAGTGCTTCACTGCGCCGTTCGAGTGAACAAAAACTGCGAGAAACCCAATCGTCTTACAAGACCATGCTTTCAGCAATGAAACGCGCTGAGAAGAAAATGGACCCGGTACTCAACACCCTTCGCGACAATACGCTTTATCTAAAGCATAACCTCAATGCGAGTGCTGTCGGTTCGTTGCAGGGCGAATTTATGAGCTTAGAAAAAGACATCGCCTACGCGATAGAACAGATGAATGCTGCAATAGCAGAATCGGATAAGTTCCTAGCTCAGCTGAACCAGAAGTAGCGCTACAGATAAAGAACACGATGCAACCTATCATTATTACTGGCGGCCCCGGAGCCGGGAAGACAACACTGATTAATGCCTTGGGTGACATGGGTTACCCAACCTTCGCTGAGTCCCCTCGCCAGTTAATAGAACAGCAGAGCCAACTTGAGAACGGTATCTTACCTTGGTTCGACCTACCGGGCTTTGCTCGCCTGTGTCTCACTGTCATGAATGAACAAAAGGAACAGGCCAACCAGCATCCGGTTGCGTTTCTCGATCGCGCCATTCCAGATATCTGCGGTTACTTAACTCAGGCGAACCTTGAGATTGACGAAATCTACCGAGAAGCTAGCCAAGGCTATCACTCACAAGCCTTGTTCTGTCGCCCTGATGCATCGATTTACGTACAAGATGATGTGAGGCCTTATCCGTTTGAAGAGGCATTAGAGATTCACCACGCGTTGGTCAGAATCTATCAAGAGCTTGGGTATGAGATTGTCGAGGTGCCATTTATGTCAGTCGAAGAACGGGCTCTATTTGTTAAAAGCCACCTTGGTATCAAAAGCTAGATCCCCACTCGGTCGTCCCTCCCTCTTGAGGATGACGAATACTTAAATGCTCTTCGTATCTCGCATCTCGTTTACCCGCATCTAAACAAACTTCCGTCATATATGGACCCACCCAGTTTGCAAGTAATTTTACACGTTTGGTAATAGAGTCATTGCCTTCATATATTCGGCCTATTTATTGAGCACATTATTATTGTGTTCATGGCCCTGATGTAAT
>NZ_JACJFF010000221.1:0-3786 GCF_014164465.1 Vibrio sp. SG41-7
GGTTTAGAGCCGGCTTCCGACAGCAGACTCTGGAGGGCCTACCTCCATCTCTTCGTGAGCTTATGCTCATCTTCCTGTTTGCCTTCCTTAGAAAACAGGGTTCAGTGCCCACGGCACACTCTCGTAGGACAATCATGAAGATTGAAAAAGGCGATACTAGCGTCACCTTTGCCAATGTACTTGTCCTCATGGATATCTTAGGGCTGTCGTTACGCCTTATCGACTTAAACCTATTTGTTCGTCCACACAACCAAATAACCTACCAAGATGAAAACAACGTGATAAACAATGAGGATGGTTGGTATGAGTAAGTTGCAACAATTAGACGTGTTTATCGGTACGAATACCAAAATTGGTCGTTTGGTTCTTCCTGTCGGAACAGAAACAGAGTTCTCATTCATCTATGAAGATGAATGGCAACTCATGGGTTTCCCGATTTCTCCACATATCCCTGTTGATGATCAGGCTTCGCCACGAAGTATCGAGAACTATCTCAGAAATCTCCTTCCTGAAGGAGAAGCCTTTGAGGAGATGATACAAAACACCACTATCTCCAAAAGCAATACGTTTGGGCTAATTCGTAAGCTTGGTGCGGAAACATCTGGCGCATTATCTTTTCGAGTCCCAAACTCAGAACCTGAGGAAACCAGCTTTAGAGCTGTTCCTGGTGATGAACTAATAGAACGACTAGAGCGAAATTTAGCACCATTAGTTTATTGGGACGGTAAGGTTCGCCTTTCGGTTGCCGGTGTGCAAAACAAGTTAAACTTACTTAAGCGCGGTGATGAATGGGGATTTGGTGAAGGAAAATTAAGTTCGAACTACATTCTGAAGTTTGAAAGCGGTAAAGCACCGTGTATTGCTGTGAATGAGTTCTTTTGCATGACATTAGCTAAGCTAGCAGGTTTGGACGTCGCTAATGTTGAGTTAACCCGTATTGGGAAGACTAGGACACTGCTCATAGAGCGGTTCGATCGTGCCTATATCGAGGCTCGTGATGTCGTTCAACGAAAACATGTGATTGATGGCTGTCAGGCGACTGACTTACCTCCAGGTTACAAATACGAGCGTCAGAATGGGGATGAAGGCGATGGTGTATATATGCGTGATGGCGTTTCTTTCCCACGCCTGCTGAGCGTCAAAACCATAGACACGGTAATCACCAACCTAAAGCTTACCCAATGGATGATCTTTAATCTAGCAACACTAAACTACGATGCTCATGGTAAAAATATTAGCTTCTTCGTCACCCCTAAAGGCCTTGAACTGACCCCTTTTTATGATTTAGTCAACATAGAAGCTATCGCTCAAGAGGGAGCAAAACGCAACTCACAAAGCGGTAAATTGTCTGCTGATGAGGGGCGTGCCGCCAGTATCCCTCAATATTTTGCAATGTCGATTGGAGATTGGGAAAGTGAAGACTTTCAAAATCCGCCGAAAGGTAACTTCAAACACCCTATCACCGGCTATGATTTAGCTGAATTCGGCGCTCTTCTCGGCTATTCAGGCGTCAAAATGGCTTCCATAATGGTAGAAACCGTTGGTGCCATAAAGAATGCCCTGAAGGAAACGATTGAACTTACCGAAGCTCAAGGAATCGACGATGGAGAGCGTGAACACATAGAACTATGCGTCTCACTCATCCAAACAGAGTGTGAATACTTGTTAGTGCAAGCCGACACTGTACCAGAAATGAGTGAGCTTCTTTAATGATAAATGCAGGGGCAATCTTTAGCACACACGAACTTTAGCAATTTATAAACCATTTTTGTCGAGTAGACGACACTTGTTACCAAGTGCCGCCCCTCTAAGAACCTACGTGCAACTTTCACTGCATACGGCTCAAGCCTCCACTAAGGCATCATTGATACCCAGCAACTTATAACGCAGTCGGGACAGGCTCTTTCCAAGAGTTACGGGCTAGCCTTTTAGATTTTCTCTTCACCAAATATTCTTGGTATTGAGGGTCAAAAGGGGTCGCTGCATTCCTGATTTTTACGTGTCGCTCGATGGGCACTTTCGCTATTTGGAACAGATTGAAGTGACAGTCCATGTTCATGATTTTCTGCCAACCGTGAAATTGCCACTGGCCTTTACGATTAAGAAAATACTTATGAACAACCCAGTCTTTGGACTTGGTTGGATGACGTCTAACTGCCCAGTGCCATAGCGCTTGGAATAGTTTGTGGCCGACATACCCGAATACTTGTTTAGCAACACAGTGGCGATAGTAATTCGCCCATCCTCTGAGTTTCGGATTTATCAACTTGATAAGATCGTTAACAGGGATGGTTGCGTGCTTTTTAATAAGTTCACGTAGGTTTCTCAAGAATGACAACGTGTTGGATTTGCTCGGTTTAATGAGCAATTTCCCTTTGTACTTCCTGTGATTGAAACCCAGAAAGTCAAAGCCATCATCAATATGAGTGACCTTCGTTTTCTCTTCGGAGAGGGTTAGCCCTCTTTTTGCCAGAAAGTCAGCAATCAACGGTTTGATGTCGTTCACTAGCACTTCCTTTGAAGAGCAAGTAACCACGAAATCATCCGCGTAACCGATAAAGTTAGCCTTAGCACCCTTTTTCAGGGCTGTAGATTTTATTTGTTGCTCTATTCCCGCGAGAGTCATTAGCATCAAGGTTGGAGATATTATTCCACCTTGAGGTGTACCTTCTTCGGTATCGTAGAACAGCCCCTTATCTACATAGCCAGATTTTAACCATTGCTCTAACATTCGTTTATCTACAATGATATTGTCCATCAGCCATTTATGCCCGATTTTGTCGAAGCAAGCCTTAATATCTCCCTCAAGAACCCATTTCGCGGATTGCTTTAGAGCCAAACATTTGAAGCACTGACTGACAGCGTCAGCCGTGCTGCGATTCGGCCTAAACCCATAGCTATTGAGGTCGGCAAGCGTTTCGGACACAGGCTCTAATGCAAGAAGGTGGAGGGCTTGTTGTGCTCTATCAATCATGCATGGAATACCCAGTGGTCTGAGCTTACCGTTCTTTTTGGGAATGTAGATACGTTTGAGTGGTTTTGCAGAGTAAGCCTTGCGACTCAGTTGATCGACTGCTTTCATACGGCGTGCATCTGTGTTCCAGATGACACCGTCTATTCCAGGCGTTTTACTGCCTTTATTCTGAGAGACTCGCTTAACCGCAAGAAGCTTGGCTGAGCGAGAATGAGTCAAGAGCCACTGTAAAGACTTCACTTTACCGTGTTTCTTTTCTCTAGTTGCTTTTGCGATACGCATTTGAAGCTTCAATACGTGTACTTCAACGGATTTCCAGTCGATGGACTGCCATTGATCGCCGTCAGAAGATGCACTAATCTCTTTCGAGATCACCATTTGCTTTTCTCCTTGAATAAAGTTCTTCAAATTCTCTCGCAATGGAAGACCAGTCGGAAGTGGGCTCAATTTCGTGATCAGACATAAGTCTGTATCTGCATCATTACAATCCAGCTTTCTCCAACCTCCTTTACCTGCATCACTATCGGCCACATAGGCTTTCCCAGAGGGAGTGATACAGGCTTACCATGTTCCGTATGTCTCGTAATGTCAGGGTAGATTCCCACTATAATGCGGAGAGCATTTCGATCACGAAAGAATACGCACAAACTTCTTTCCTACTCTCGTTGCTTATTTAGCTACAGCGTTTAAACCACTTCCGCTGCTTGTGAAATTACGCATCTGACGTGGATTCACTTCTGTTCATCATACTGACTTATATGAACGCTTCCCCATTTGCTAGGTCATCATTAAGTTATTTTCAAACATGGTTA
>NZ_JACJFF010000222.1:0-3714 GCF_014164465.1 Vibrio sp. SG41-7
TATTTAGAAAATCAGAGGGTAACTTGTCTGTACCAAGAAAGATGAACCAAGCCGCATGGAATAAAGATTACAGGGAAAAAGTTCTTTTTACATCAGATTAACAAAGTATATTCGCGCCCTTGTACTTGTGGTCTTTCTATGGAAAGTATTCATTAAGTATCGCACTATGTATACGATACAGAGTCAGATTTAAGTTTTGAGATAAGTTGCAGTTATTGAAACCTACTCACCTCCATGATAGAAATAATTAGCCCACGTTTATTCAAAATAAATGTGCTGTGCTTGCCACTCTACTTTTTCAACATTATCAGACAAAAGATGCTTAGCTACAGTAAAAGCAAACTCAAAGCTTACGCCAAGACCTTTACCACTAATGAACTTTCGATCAACAACCACTTTCTTATCTTGGAAACAACCATCAGTAAATTTCTTTTCCAGTCCACCACCGGTCGTGTAGTTTCGTCCATTAAGAAGGTGATTAGCGGCTAGTACCTTAGCTCCAGATGAACATAACGCACATATGTATTTGTCTTTCTCTATATGATGCTTTAGAAAATCAATAACCATCGAATTTGCAGATAAGTTATCCGTTCCTTTAGGCCCTCCAGGCATCATAACTGCATCATAGAGAACATCTTTTTTGTCTTTTAGCGTATAATCCGCAGATATTCGTGTTTCAAAATAGGTTTTTAACGCCGTCGTTTCCATGCAAGAGAGCACATCAACTTTGATATCTAAGCGACGCATTATGTCGATAAAAACAATCGCTTCTCCCTCTTCAAAACCATCTGCAAGCAATACCCCTACGTGCTTTGTCATTTGATTATTTTCCATCTTCATTACCCATCACTAAAGAACAAGTTTCACGTACATTTTTAGCAATAATGTCCCAATCATGATTTCGAACCGCTTCAGTTGGAGCAATCCATGTACCACCACAAGCAATAACTTGAGGAATGGCTAAGTAACTAAGTAGATTATTTGGATTCACTCCACCCGTAGGCATGAGCTGAATATTTCCATAAGGTCCCGTTAATGACTTCAACATATTCAAACCGCCTGAAGCTTCTGCAGGGAAGAACTTTAATGCAGATAACCCCATCTCTAATGCTTGTTCTACTAAGCTTGGACTATTAACCCCTGGAATGATTTTAATATCATTATCTAAACAATATTGAACGGTATTTGGATTAAATCCTGGACTAACCACAAAATCAGCACCGGCTTCTGTTGCCAGCTGCGCTTGTTCTTTGGTTAATACGGTTCCTGCACATAACACTATATCTGGATACGCTTGACGAATACAACGAATTGACTCTTCTGCCGCTTCAGTTCTAAAGGTAATTTCAGCAGCAGGTAATCCATTTTCAACTAACACTTTAGCTAACGGCACTGCATCTTCTGCATTCTCAATTTGAATCACAGGCATAACACGAAGTGCTCTTAACGTTTCTATCCATAAATTATTTTTCATTAATCTGTCCCATATCTGTAATTAGTGTTTGTAAGTAGTCCATAGGAATAATGGCTCCTTTGTGCTGAATGACTTGAGATGCAAGGCGATTACCCCAAACGCAGCTTTCAGCCATGGACGCACCTTGACTGTATGCCGCAATATAAGCCGCATTAAATGAATCCCCAGCAGCTGTCGTATCAACAAGCTTATCGACTGACTCCCCATCAACATAGCCGGATTTTCCCTCAAGAGTTGACCACATCGCACCTTTAGCGCCGAGCTTCACGACCAAATGCCCCACCCCTAGTGCATGCAGTCGATCCGCGACTTCTTTTTCTAGCATATTCGGTTTATCAAGGAGTAATTCTTCATCATCTCCTGTCACTAAAGCGATATCACTTAATCGGTATAAATTATCTAACCAAAACTTTGCATCCAGATTATTTTTCCATAATCTTGGACGATAATTAGAATCCGTAATAATCGTTGCACCATGTTTTTTTAATGTCGCTAATACGTCGAATAAAATTTCACGGTCATGAGTCGGTAAAATAGCCAATGAAATACCAGATAAATAGATAATGTCTGCATCCATAATTTTGGCGATATTAGGCATAAATAAAAGGTGCTGACACATATACTTTGCAGCCGAATTGTCTCGCCAATAATGAAAACCACGTTCACCTTCATCATCAATATTTATGCTATATAGACCGGGGAGGCGCTCTTGATCTCGCAATACCAGCGAACAATCTATATTTTCTTTTTCCCACGCTTTTAGCATCAAGGAACTGTACTGATCTTGACCTAACGCCGTTAGATAATAAGGGGAAACATGTGGAAGTAAGCGAGAGAGGTAAACCGCAGTATTAAGCGTATCACCACCAAAAGATTGAGTTTGTGTAGAGAACGTATTCCCACTGAGTTCAATCATGCATTCGCCAATAATGGCAATTTTCGTCTTTTTCATACAATAACCTAAAAAAAAGCCGCATTGATTCAATTAGAGGGTTTGATTAAATCAATGCGGCAAAACCATATAAGGCTAAAATGGAACAAAACTCGTATTACAGCTTCCCTTCACTGCCACACACTCGAATTTTATCTTGAACGACTTTTTTCATAGCTTCTTTACCCGGGATAATGTAATGACGAGGATCATTCGCCCCCGGGTTTTCGATAAAGTAAGATTTCACCGCATCTGAAAAAGCAATTTTTAGCTCTGTCGCCACATTTACTTTAGTAATACCTAATTCAATACAACGACGTACATCTTCATCGGGCACATCTGATGCACCATGTAATACTAAAGGTACGCCAGTTTTACCGCGAATAATTCCTAGTCGGTCAAAATCTAAACACGGTTTTTCTTTATACAATCCATGTGCGGTACCGATAGCAATAGCGAGGGAATCAATACCCGTCGCTTTAATAAATTCAACCGCTGCGTCTGGGTCTGTATACATTGCATCTTTTTCATCAACAATTAAATCGTCTTCCTGTCCACCTAAACGACCTAATTCAGCTTCTACTGAACAGTCCCAACGATGACAAAATTGAACTACTTTACGAACGAGATCGATGTTCTTATCAAAGCTTAAATGAGAACCATCAATCATTGCTGATTTAATCCCTGCTTCTACTTTTTTCTGAATATCAGAATACGATTCATGGTGATCTAAATGCAGTGCAATAGGCATGTGGTAACGTTTTGCGGCTTCTTTACAAATACCGATTAGGTAATCAGTTCCGGCATAAGAAAATGTTCCGGGAGTACCAGCAAGAATAACTGGTGTTTGCATTTCTGCAGCAGTTTCAACAACGACCTGAGCCGTTTCTAAATTATGGATATTAAATGCAGGAACGGCATAACCACCCAACTGCGCTTTGTGGAGCATTTCACGGGATGATACAAGAAACATAATAACCTCAAGTTAAATTCTTCGTTTACTTTCGTTGTTATATTATTCGAAAGAAAACATAAATAAGATGAGCAAGATCACAGAATGAAAAATTAACGAAAGCAAATGAAAGCAAATGAAAGCAATTAGGTAAGATTAAATCCCATAACATGCGCAAAATGAACTTTCGAAACCTTTCATTGCTTGTTATGTTAATCTTTATGCATAAAAAGGGCGTTGTTGCCTAAATCAGTTGAACCTTTTCCAAGATCTGCGATCTGATCCTTTGCGATGATTAGAACGGTGGTGACATGGGCAAAGCGAAAAAGAAGATTACTAACTGGGCGGAATACAATA
>NZ_JACJFF010000223.1:0-3689 GCF_014164465.1 Vibrio sp. SG41-7
GATACAGATACAGATACAGATACAGATTCAAGCTCAAGAACGTTGGTAAAAGTTCATTACTTTGTGAAGGTTGGAGATACGCTCAGCAACATCTTTTCGTCATGGAAACTGCCTTATGAGACAGTTCAAAAAGTGATGGAAGCGGATCTTGAGTCTTTGAAGCTCGATACAATAAAACCTGGCGACCATCTAGAGTTGCTTTTGGATAGTGACTCTAAACAACTCGTAGAGCTGATTTTCCATGAAAGTCTCGTAGAGCAGGCAGTCTTCACTAAAAATAATGATGGAAGCTTTAATTACCAATTCCATGAAATGCCTGGCAAATGGAAAGAAAAGCTCTATAAGGGCACCGTTCATGGAAGTTTTTCAACGTCAGCATACAAAGCGGGATTAACAACCGCCCAGATAGCCAATATTACTCGAACGTTAAGAGACAAGATTAACTTCTCAAAGCAGTTAAGAGCGGGCGATGAGTTTAATGTGTTGGTCAATGAGCAATACACAGGCGACCATCTAACAGGAAAAACAGAGATCCAAGGCATATCGATTAGGTTACGAGGTAAGGAAGTGGCCGCGTTTCTTGCTCCAGATGGACGCTTCTACGACAGAGAGGGTAATAGCCTTGAGCAAGCGTTCAATCGCTACCCAATAGACAAACAATTCCGAAGAATTACTTCGCCATTTAACCCGTACCGTAAGCACCCAGTGACCGGACGTATATCTCCGCATAATGGTACTGACTTCGCAACACCCGTAGGGTCGCCAGTTTATTCAACCGGTGATGGTCGAGTTATTGCTATTCGTAACCACCCGTATGCGGGGAAATACATAGTGATTGAACATAACAGTGTTTACAAAACTCGCTATCTGCACTTGAGCCGATTCTTGGTTAAGAAGGGGCAGCAGGTTAAGCGTGGGCAGAAAATTGCGTTGTCTGGCACGACTGGTCGCGTAACCGGGCCGCATTTGCATTTTGAAGTACTGAAGCGTGGAAGAGCGGTGGATTCGATGAAAGCGAACTTACCTTTAGCGAGTTCTATCTTACCTGAAAATAAAGGTGCATTCTTGGCGAGAGTTGCCTCGTTTGATGACATGCTCTCCGGGCAAAAGGTTGCACGAGTAACATCAAGCTAAGTATCAGCTTATAACCGTTCTAACCCTCTGGCGGCTAATCATCAAAGGGTTGGAACGAGTTTTCATTAGGCTGCCTGATTGCTCAATAGCTTAATAGATTAAGCGACGACAACCGCCGTGCCGCTAGCTGATACCATCAACATGCCATTACCTGTTCCTAATACTTCATAATCTATATCGACTCCAACCACTGCGTTGGCACCCGCTTCAATCGCTTTTTGCTCCAACTCTTTGAATGCGTAGTTGCGTGCTTTCTCCAGTTCCTTTTCGTAGGTGCCAGAACGTCCACCCACAAAGTCACGAATTCCTGAAAACATATCCTTGAAAACATTCACCCCTAGAATGGCTTCTCCGGCGATAACCCCTTTGTAATCGACAATGCGTTTGCCTTCAACAGATTGAGTGGTGGTAATAATCATAATGGCCTCTTGTAAGCTTGCTGAGTTGTTACTTGCTTATTGATTGATAGTTTGGTCTTGTTCTCGAATGTCATCGTTCAGTGCTGTCTCTGAGCGTGTGAATTCATGCCTCAACCATGTTCTCAGTTTTAGCACACTTTCTTGTTTTAATTTGTTTTTTGGGCAAACAAAATAGAAATCTTGGTGTGGGTTCGCGACGGGTTCGCCCAGCTCTACTAGCATCCCATGGCTGATGTCATCTTTCACAAACAAGCGATGCGTAACCAATACGCCTAACGAACGAATTGCAGCTTGAACCGCTTGAATGGAGACATCGAACGTCAAGTTACTGTGGAACGTCGGCATTGGTATTTGATAATGATCACACCACACCTGCCAGTCATGCTGTCGTCTTGGGTTAAACGCACCAATGGTTGGGTTTTGTTTCACAAGTTGCTGGACGTTTAATCCGGTCTGGTTTTTCAATAGAGCAGGGCTGCACACCAAGACTAGTTCATCGTCGCCGAGCTTTTCGCTGTAATATTGTTCCCATTCGTTTGGCTTGCCATGTACGAGGGCAATATCGACCCCTTCTTGTTCGATATCGAAAGGGCCGGTTAATGTCGAAATACGGATATCAAGTGAGGGAGCAAATGCTTGGAATTCGGGGACTCGAGGGATCCACCAGTGCATCGCGAGCGAGTTGACCATGTTGAGGGTAATGCGGTGATCGTTAGGCGTTCTGGCAAGCTCTTCTGTCGCCTCTATCACCTGTTCCAGTGCTGGCGCGACTTTACGATAATATCGCTTACCTGCGGAATTTAGAACAACACGACGGCCGACACGTTGGAACAGCGGCTTATTGACCAGTTGCTCCAATGATTTGATGGCTTGGCTTACTGCAGAATGACTGACATACAACACTCGAGCAGCGTCGGTCATGCTGCCTGTTTCAGCTACAGCGATGAACGCATAAACGGATTTAAGCGGGACGAGTTTCTTCATTGGTAAGTTTTCCTTACAGTTATGGTTAATATTACTCGCTATTTTTCATCACGTCACGCTTCTAAAATAGGTGTCATAGGAGGTGATAATTATGTCTGATATTACCAAGGCGACGACTTTCATGTTGTTGTCGACGTTCAGTTTGTCTTTAAGCGGCTTAATGGCCAAGTATCTGTCTGAAGTGATGCCCACTTCGTTACTCAGTTTTGTGCGTTTTTTGTTACCCAGTCTGTTCTTATTTTTATTCTTGATGTTTTACAAAATAACGAAACCTTCACTCGATATGTGGAAACCTTTAGTGATGCGAGCGATCTTTATGGTGGCGTGTCAGTGGTGTTTCCTTACTTCACTACAAACCTTAACGCTGGTTGAAGGTGTGGTGTTATTCAGTACGGGTCCGTTGTTTATTCCATTGTTAGAAAAATTAATATTCGGAACCAAGATTCATACAACGACTATCGCATGTTTAGCCATTACATTTTTCGGCGTAGTGATGATGGCAGGGGATTGGTCGCAGTTTGAGTTTGGTTCGGAGTTCTTTAGACCTGCATTGTTACTGGGTTTATTGGCGGGTATGTTTAACTCTGGCTCACAGGTGAGCTTGTACCGAGCCTCGAAGACGAGCTTGACACCCGCAGAGCTAAACGCGTGGACGTTCTTGGTCGCGGCAATCATTGTGATACCGATGGTTGTGTTTACTTCAGTATCTGCTGCTCCTGATGTGCTTGAGAGTGCTGTGGACAATGGAACTTTATCGGCTCAGCTATCTTTTGATGACTTACGTTGGATTGGACTTGGTGCATTTGGACTCGCACTGTTTACCATCAATACTCAAATTTTCCGCTCCAAGGCTTATAAGCTTGCAGACAGCGGTTCCCAGTTGGCACCACTGATTTTTACTAACATGCTGTTTAGCGCCTTATGGCAGGGGTTGTTCTTTGATGATGTGTTTTCTACTCAGCAGATGATTGGCATTAACCTGATTGTTGTGGCGAGTATCACCAACACGCTATTAGCAAAGAGACACAGCAAAGCAAAAGCCAACCAGACACCGCGAGTCACAGTGGCTGTAGCGACGGTAACGACTGTAGTGGACGTTGCGGTGTTGGATTCTGCGGCTAAAAGCTAATCATTGGCCTTATAGGCTATAGG
>NZ_JACJFF010000224.1:0-3652 GCF_014164465.1 Vibrio sp. SG41-7
GGCGAAAACTGTGAAGGTGAGCGGGTGAACATTTATGTGAAAGCCGTGTGAGGGAAAACCTCATGCACGGAATTGAAGAGGGGTCGCTGGATAAGGGTTGTGCCGAAGCCAGTGACCTACTCTACCTTTATGTAGATTGCCCTGATTACATTTTAGCGTAAATAAGTAATTGCCACCTTGCTCGACAATGTGTTCTGCAATGCTAACTTGGCAGCCCATGGCATCTATCGAAACCAAAGCACCTTCAATATCCAGAAGCTTTATTAGCTCTGGGATTGCAAGGTACATAATTTACTCTCCTAAAAGAGAGTATAAGATCACAGCTAAGCCAAGGCGTCAAACAGATTGTGTGTCAATATCAGCAGTTCAAAAAACGTTCACGAACTCACCCTGAGCATCAGCCCTACATCATTACTAATTAAAATGACAAAGAATAGTGAACGATTCCAAACTTAATCTAGATTTGCATTATAAACAAATTGTCCTGATACCATATAAACTGAATCGGTACTTAAATAATGGGTAACACCTGTAGGCCATACTTTAGTTGATTTACCTGTATTCTTATTCCAGATAAATAAGCCATCTGATGTGCTGTAACTGACCATACCAAATCTAACTTTGCTCAGGTTTGCATCGGTAATTGATATTGTGTCATCAGTATAAACATCCTTTATGTTTACTACATTGTTCGCCTTGTCGCTCCAAGCCAACACTCCATCTTTATACATTGCAGAACTTGAGGAATTAACCAGTCCTGTTGCTATATTTGTTGTTATACCTGTTAATATATTAAAGGAGTGAAGCGAGGCAACCTCAGTATTTTGAGGTTGAGTAATATAGAAAACGTACTCGCTATCATTACCCGAACAAAATGATCCAAACCCTTGGTTACCCGACCCGCTACCACTATTTTCAGTGAGTTTTTGAGGAAGAACTTGAGAACCAAATTGATATATATACACATCGTACGCTAGACCTAATGGAGCAGATTGACATAACCATTCATCATTATTTGTGAAGCGCCAATTGAGCCAACGGCTTGTACCTGCTGGTGGAGCTAAAGGCTCATAAGTTACAGAGTCACTGTCCCAAATGTAGAAATAACTGCCATTACTAGGCAGTTGAATCAACATTTTATTAATAAAACTACTATGAAACCCGTTTCCATTTCCTTCCGTTATCAGATCAGTAAGGTTTTGAGTGATTCCAGTTTTATTTAGAAACATATTAAGTCCGTAATCGGAACTAAAATACCCCTCATTGTTTACATGAGGGTAATACATATAGGTTTGAGGCTTATACTCAAAATTAATCTCACGAGCTTTCTGAGTGGGTAAACTTAAATCTTTAACTTGGTAGTTAAATTGCACACCCTTTGACAATAGCTGATGTTGATTAATTTCTACTACAGATTGATCTGTAGGGATTACATAGACTCGAGATACAAAGTCTAAGCTTGGCGCATACTTAAAGGTGATCTGATTTGTGGTTTTTTTATTAAACTCATCTTCAGCAATTATAACAACTTGGTAGTCCTTTTCTGGCAAGCCAGCTAAGTCATACTCATAGCTAAAACTACCCGTACCCATTTTTTTGCCAATTTGAACATCACCAAATAACACTGTTGTGGTTACAGTATCATTTTCATTTTCAACATTGCCAGTAACATTGAGTGTATTGCTGGTGATAAGCTCATGTGAAAGTGGTGAGGTTATATTTAGCACAGGGGCATTATTGATGACCGTTACTTTTTCAATTTCTTTATACTCGTTATCACTGTCTTGCACTGTCACCTTAATCGTGTGTTCACCGTATTCTTTTATCCAATCGTAATGATAAGGATAAGTTACTGTCGAACAACCAAAGCTATCACATTCTTCAATCTCTATAGGGTTCTCTTGCGTCTGGCTGCTAATTTCTACCCCATCTATTAAGTAATTAACTTGAGTGACACTCCCTTTACTCGTCGGTCTGACCAATATTCGTAATTTATCTGAATCCGGTTCAGGTAAATTATCTTTTAATACCATGGATACTGTTAAGTTTGGGTTGTAAATTTCTATTGCTTGATTGAGATAAACAAAAACATCGGGAGTGATTTCAGCTCTTACATCGAGCCTATGTTGACCATCAGTGTACCTTGCTGTTTCCAATGCCAGAACATTTTCGGTTACTTTTCCATAGGCCTTATTGCTATCAATAAACCACTCACTGGAAAGTACATCATGAGACAGTTTTACATCTACAATTCCCTGATAAGGGGATGTTGCTGGCAAAATGATTTTTAGCTCTTGCGCTTGTTCTTTTGAATATTCAAACGCGGAGGTACCTTTCGTTGAACTTAATAAAACAGGATCTTGATGACTAAACTCAGCCAGAATACGATAGCTTCCGCTAGTATTAGCTAATGTCAACTCGCCATAAAAACCCTCAGTTATTGAACCATGCTGAGCAACTGTGTTCCAGGTATCATTCTGATTAAGTTCAATCCTATAGCCACTTTCATTATCAAATGTTGACTGCCAACGAATTTTTAGCTGCTCATTGGTATTAGTCAAAGTGACATCAGCTTTAACTGAGGGCCTGATAACCGTAACATTGCTTTGTCCAGTGATCTCTGAATAAGTGAAAGTAATTGATGTTTGACCTTCAGCAACAGCAAGTAATAGACCATTAGTAATACTAGCAATTTCGCCGTTATTAGTTTGCCAATGACCTTCTGATGTAACCACCTTGCTTGTGTTATCGCTATAACTTGCTTTAGCTTCTAATTGCAAAGATTGCCCTTGAACTAACTCAGTAGAGCTAGGAGTGATAGTGATAGCGGTTACTACAGGTTCATCTGGCGCATCATTACTACTGCCACCGCAACCAATAAGACCGATGATAATCATGAGACTCACAAACCACGTTATTAGCTTTGTAATATTATTCATTTACGACCACTCTTGTCATCTTCTTGCGCTTTAAAGGTAAAGCTATGGTGTTCACTCGGTAGAGGTAACATTAATCGCCAGATAATTGACTGCAAAGTTCAGAGTACAACCATAACTTATGTCATTCAACAGCTTTATAGGTAAGCTTTGAGTAGTGTCTAACTATGATTCTAAAATAATGGTGCTTTAGCGGCATTTTTTGTGCGTAGAATTCACGTTTTAATCTCAGGGAAAGTGTGGGGGGTAAACTGTCTCAAATGGCCATTTTAAGACAAATAAACGTCTCATGGTTAACGAGATTTGCATGTAAGCCATTGAATTTAAAGGATGGTAAGTGTTTGTTAAAAACACCGAATAGGCCTAACGGTGGTTAGAGGTCATCACCTCTTTAGATAATGTGGCAGTGCATTGGCATGCGAGCAGCAAGAAGATGCAAAGCATTCGCGAGCACGATGTGGATATTCAAATCCGCCAACAAGGCGATTGGTTTGGGCTTTCTGGGGAAGTCCGGCTTGAGAGGGGATTAGTTTTAGGCCCCCCAATGTGTGAATACTTTCAAGGTGGAAGCATAAGTCGAAAGGGGCAGCTGTGACACTTATCGAGCAACTAATAGTCGGTTATATTCGTTGACTTCTAAAAGAGCCCAATGGTGACTCCTCTGCAATTTAATTATATTACCGCCAGTGATTCTCGAAGCGAGAACTAAGGAGGCC
>NZ_JACJFF010000225.1:0-3587 GCF_014164465.1 Vibrio sp. SG41-7
TTTCAAGTAGATATGACAAACTAGAAAGGAATTATGCCAGCATGTTATCGCTGGCATTCATGTTAATGTGGCTACCGATGTATTGTTGAACGCGAAATGTACAGCAAAGATCAACACGCCCTAGTCATTCTAAGCAAATCTCCCTCAACAAAGAGTAAAACGCTTTTAGCCGAACCCTTCGGGCAGCGTTTGCTGGTCATTTCTACTACGTTATCGGCTTCTCATGTAGACTAGCTACACATCAAAGCCTCTGCCTTGTATAAATACCCAGCAACTCGCTGCAAAAACCAGCTCGAAAGATCAACACGCCCTAATTTCAAACCAAAAACTTTTTGTAATAACTGATAGCGTGATGAATAACGGTGTAATAGATGGATGATCGTGTAATAACAACAGAAACTTTACCTTTAAGACTTGGATTAACCATGTGGTCTCACTCTGAGTGGCAAAGTCAGTTCTATGGCAAAGGCACCAAGCCTGCCGAACGCCTAGAAAAGTACACACAAGTTTTTCATACGGTTGAAGGCAACACGACCTTCTACGCCACACCGAGTATGTCGACCGTTAACAACTGGAAAGCCGCTAGTCACGGTGATTTTAGGTTCACCTTCAAGCTGCCAAAGTTCATCACCCACCAGCAACAACTTAGGCACTGCCAAGCCGAGCTCAAAGAGTTCTTAATGACCATGTCGCCACTGCACGACCGTATTGGCCAATGGACGATTCAGCTACCACACAGTTTTGAACCTAGTATGCTCCCTGCCCTGCAAAAGTTTTGTACCTTGTTCCCCAAAAATATGCAGCTCGGCGTAGAGGTTCGTCACCTTGGTTTTTTTGATAAGGGCGATGCGGAAAAGCGCTTCAATCATTGGTTAATAGAAGAAGGGATCAATCGCATTATTATGGATAGCCGTCCCGTTTTCTCCGCACCACCAACAACGGAAGCCGTTATCGATGCTCACCTGAAAAAACCACGCGTTCCCGTGCATGCGATTGCGACCGCCAATAACCCGATGATTCGATTTATTGGCCACCCAGACCAAGAACCTAATATTGAGTTTTTTAAACCTTGGTTTGCCAAAATTCCAAGCTGGCTTAATGAAGGCAAACAGCCCTATTTAATGATCCACACCCCAGACAATAATCACGCACCTGAACTTGCGATAGCTATTTATAAGCAGCTGCAAAAGCAAGTGTCTGAAAATACGTCACTTATCTTGCCTGCTCTCGCTCAATTTCCAGCACAGAAAGGCAATCATCAAATCTCGATGTTTTAACCCATCACCTAACAGTAACTTCGAACCTTGAGCTAAATCTCAGTTTTCGTGACAGTGGCGCTTTTTTTACGTAAAATACGTCCCCTTTTATTTGGTACGAATTTTGTGCCAATTACGCTGACTGTCGAGAGAAAATGCCATGAGCAACACAGACAATATCTTTTCCGCTCCTATTGATAAAATTGGTGATTTCACCTTTGATGCAAGGGTTGCTGAAGTATTTCCGGATATGATTCAACGCTCGGTGCCTGGCTATAGCAACATTATCTCCGCAATTGGCATGCTGGCTGAGCGCTTTGTAAAGCCACATTCAAATATTTACGACCTTGGCTGCTCTCTTGGCGCGGCGACACTTTCTATGCGTCGCCATATTCAGCAAGAAGGCTGCACCATTTTCGCTGTTGATAATTCACAAGCGATGGTTGAACGCTGCAAGTTGCACGTTAATGCTTATCGTAGTGACACGCCAGTAGAAGTCATTGAAGCCGACATCCGTGAAGTAGAAATTAAAGACGCCTCTGTTGTGGTTCTTAACTTTACGCTGCAATTTCTGTCTCCCGACGACCGATACGCTCTGCTTGAGAGAATTTATGCAGGCTTGCGCCCGGGCGGGATCTTAATTCTGTCAGAAAAATACGTATTCGAAGATGAAAGTTCAAATGAACTGCTTATCGACCTGCACCATGATTTCAAACGTGCCAATGGGTACAGCGAGCTTGAAGTAAGCCAAAAACGCAGTGCAATCGAAAACGTGATGCGTCCAGACTCGATCCCTATCCACAAGGAACGCTTTGATAAGATTGGCTTCTCAAGCAGCGAAGTGTGGTTCCAATGCTTCAACTTTGGTTCAATGTTCGCGATTAAATAGCGTACATACCCAGTCAGCTCGTACTAAAACGTCATCCTCAAGAGCGAGGAACGAGCGAGTTGGGGATATCTATCAAGTTCGATAAACCGAGATTCCCTATCATGTTCGTCCCTCACTGCAGGGAATGACAAATTTAATTTTTATTTTGGGGTTTATTGACCCTATTAACTCAGTGAAAAACTATGTTTAATTTTGCCAATTTTTATCAACTCATTGCCCAAGACACTCGCCTACAGCCGTGGCTCAATGTTCTTCCTCAACAGCTGACGGATTGGCAAAATGCAGAGCACGGTGACTTCGACCGTTGGTTACGTGCACTGAATAAAATCCCTCAAGGCGTGCCTGACCAAGTTGATCTGAAAAACTCAGTAACCATTGGTAGCTCGACACCATTTCACACAGGTGAACTTAAGAAGTTAGAAAGCTTACTAAAGACCTTCCATCCGTGGAGGAAGGGTCCTTACACCGTTCACGATATTCATATCGATACGGAGTGGCGCAGTGACTGGAAATGGGACCGTGTCCTTCCTCATATTTCTCCATTGAAAAACCGCTCTGTGCTTGATGTAGGTTGTGGCAATGGTTACCACATGTGGCGCATGCTAGGTGAAGGCGCACGTCTAACGGTGGGTATCGACCCTTCTCACCTATTCTTGGTTCAGTTTGAAGCGATTCGTAAGTTAATGGGCGATGACCAACGTGCTCACCTATTACCTTTAGGTATTGAGCAACTGCCAAAACTAGAAGCCTACGACACTGTATTTAGCATGGGTGTTCTGTATCACCGTCGTTCACCTCTGGATCACTTGATTCAGCTAAAAGACCAATTGGCATCTGGCGGTGAGCTGGTTCTTGAGACCTTGGTGATTGAAGGTGACGAGAATGCGGTATTGGTCCCTGTTGACCGTTACGCGCAAATGAGAAATGTGTACTTCTTCCCTTCTGCTCTCGCACTGAAACGCTGGCTAGAACAGGTTGGGTTTGAAGACGTGCGTATCGTTGACGAAAATGTCACGACGATTGGCGAACAACGCACAACAGAATGGATGACACACAACTCTCTTCCAGATTACCTCGATCCGAACGATCCAAGTAAAACGGTTGAGGGTCACCCTGCACCAAGACGTGCCGTTCTTGTCGCGACGAAACCGTAATTTCTATAGGACCAAAGCCATGAACTCTGTGGTCACTAAGTCTTAGTTATTTATATGTGTAAGTTTTGAATAGCATGAGCATGAATTATATAAAATTCGCGCTCATGCTTAACAAATGAACGAACTCAGATCACAATAATTTTCGTAGCGCTCACATAGCGATTCAATATGACCAGACTCTTACAATAGGATGCTTCACGCGTCCTTTTTTGTGGGATAAACTACTAAATAGTCTGAACTATTCTCTAATTCTCAAAGGTTTTTTATATGTTTAAGCGATTATCGCCT
>NZ_JACJFF010000226.1:0-3582 GCF_014164465.1 Vibrio sp. SG41-7
ATGATAATCATGTGCGAATTTCTCATGTTTTTTTACTTCATGATCAGATCGTGATTATCTAAAAAAGTTCCCTGTAAAATAAATCCTTTATTTTCAATGAATAAAGTTCGATCCCGCCCTTTCATCGCGTATGCGTTAATGCTATTAGGCTTCTTTACTGGTATTAGTTTTCTTGCAGGTGGTATTTGGGGCATCGTTAAAAAGTCCGATGCTCAAGGGACTGTCTTTGCGGATCACTACGACAACATCACCAAAACATTCTTTGTTTCGATTGTGCTTACTATTATCGGCGCACTAACAGCCGTTTTTATTATTGGCTATGTTGTACTTCTTGTTGCCGCGATCTACACGCTTTGGAAGATGATTGCTGGTTTAGCAAAAATCACTTCAGACAAGAGCTTTAATTAATATGAACAATGTGAAGCCGCAACGGTAAAAGCTACGGCTTCACATCTTTGTCTCTTCGTCTTTTGGTCTCTTGGTCTCTTGGTCTCTTCGAGCTGAGCTTAAAGAGAAATAGAAAGCGAACAAAGGGATGAGTTAGTCAGCTATTTAGACTAGTTCGTCGCTTTTGAATCTGATGAATTGGCCGCTTTCGTCGCTTCTTCAGCGGTTTTCTTACCAAATACCGTATCCATCATAAAACCAATACGCTTAGATGCATCACCAAACTTGTTCGGGTTAGCCGTATATGGAACTTTAAACTCTACTTCACCTACTCTTTGCCCGTTTTGATAAGCATTGATCTCTGCTTGCTTTAAGAACAACGCTAAGTCCCAGCTCCAATGGCCTTCATACTCCAATGTTAGCTTATCAAGATCGTGCTTCGACTTATCAGGTACAACGGTGTAGGTATAATCGTTATCTTGCAGCCACGCTTCCATGGTATTCAAGAACCCTTCACGTGTTTCAGCGTCTTTAACGATAACAACATCAACTTCAGTCGTAGGTTCTGGAATCGCGCTCCCTGTGTAACGAGGGGCTCCACAACCAGCCAAAATTAAAACCGAAAGCGATAATAGTAGGTATTTTTTCACGTTATATATCCATTAACAATTAACTGCGTAAATGATACCACATCAAAAAAATGACATATTATATAAGCAAAGGTTAATCAGACATTCTTTGTTACATAAGGCACTAAAAAACAACGAAAGAATATGCGAAGGCGATGGGTCTCCTTGGAGGGACATTTAATTTCATCGCATCGTTGAGTGCATTAAAAGGAATATCATGGAAAAGAAACTTCAAACGAAATTGGCGACTAGCCTATTGCTGCTGAGAGTTGGCATTTTTATCGTCTTCTTGTTCTGGGGCTTAGATAAGATTCTGGTACCAGAGCACGCTACAAAGGTGCTGTCTGGCTTTTACGGCATCGACATCTCGGATAACGCGATGATGGCTATGGGTGTCGCTCAGCTCGGCTTTTTAGGCGCATTCGTTGTAGGTATGTGGAAGAAGTACACCTACGGTGCCATTTTGGTCCTACACGCAGGTTCAACCTTCGCCTCTTTTGGAAAATACATGGACCCGTTCAACAACCTACTGTTCTTCACTTCTTGGCCAATGCTCGCAGCCTGTATCGCAATCTTCTTACTTCGTGACTACGACACTTATAGCGTTGCCAACTAACACAAAGGGCGCCGGTTGGCGCCCTGTGTGGTTGGCTTTATTCTTAAACGTTTGTTAGCCTAAGCAAACTGAAATTCCCCACCATGCTCTTCCATTATAAATGAAAGGTCTTGTGCGGCATTTTGGAATATTTCTTGGATGATTCCTTGAATACCATACCACTGTTGAGACAACTGATAATCAGAATGTATTGTGTCATCAGAAAAATCAACGCCGCCCAAGTGAGCAACCTTGGCTAAACCAAAGACTAAATCAAAAGTAATGGGCTCACCTAAACGATGTGCTAACCTGTTTCTGATACGATTCATTTCGATCAAAAAATCAGCCATTGATTGCCAAATTAAACCGCGATTAAGCGCTAACTTAACCTTATTAGGAAAACTCATGTTAAATGGGTTTATCTTCTCACTATCATCAATCTTCAACTCTATTAATTGAACTAATACTGACTCAAGCAATAAATGACCTGTTAGATATGCACCCAACTCAGTGTTGTTGAACAATTCGAGAATGTGCTCAAGATTTGGTGTTTCTCTGTCTTCCCAAATGTTATCTGTCATATAGACTCACTTACTATTGGATTAGGCAAACGCCGCGTTAAGGTATAAGCAACCCAATACCTTAGCGTCCGCATAATACCTTAAACACATAAACCAACGCATAGTAAAAATGCCACGTGTTACGAATCGCTCTTAAGCAACTTGTTATACCGCTTGGTTGAGGCTAAAATGACCGAAACAAAGACCACTTAAGAGACCTATTACATGACCACTAGAATTTTAGCCGATGTTGCTGCAAGCATTACTGAGTTGAAAGCTAACCCTATGAAAGTTGCTACTAGTGCTTACGGTGAACCAGTTGCTGTACTAAACCGAAATGAGCCAGCATTTTATTGCGTACCAGCCGAAGCGTACGAAATGATGATGGACAGACTCGAAGATCTTGAACTACTAACTATTGCGAAAGAGCGTGAATCTGAAGAGAGCATTTCGGTAAATATTGATGACCTATAAACTCGACTTTAAAAAGAGTGCACTCAAAGAGTGGAAAAAGCTTGGCTCAACGCTTCAACAACAATTTAAGAAAAAGCTAATCGAGCGCTTAGATAACCCGCATGTTCCGGCTTCAAAACTCTCTGGAGCTGACAACATGTATAAGATTAAGCTTCGCCAATCGGGCTACCGTCTCGTCTACAAAGTTGAAGACGATGTCATCATTGTAACCGTCTTAGCAGTAGGAAAACGCGAACGTAGCGATGTTTACCGTAAAGCTATGAAAAGGTTAGATGATTGATTGCGGTAGAACGCCGCGTTAGGTAGAGACTTCCGCTCCTACCCGATAACTTTCCAATTTACTACGAACCAAATTTGATAAGTTCAAATACCGGTTAGCTCCATTTTTTGGTAGTTTATCTGGTCTTTCAAACGAAGAAGGTTCTTTTAGCTCTTCACTTTCCCAGAATTGATCGCCAGTTGAATCAAATAGCGTGCCATCGGGTAACTCGTTTGAGTAATGAAAGCCAACTTGATCTTCACCCAAAAATACCTTCCATAGAACTAGCTTTCCGCCAAAATAGTCGTTAATTATTAGCGCAGATATTCCACATTGCCCACGACTTGGATTAGATTGAGTCCAGTTTTCTGGTTCCTCAGTGCTTTCTAAAGACCAGCTATCCTGAAGAGCTTTTAATACATCACTTATACTTGGTTTCATATGCTCTACTTAAAACTCCTTAGCTACCTAACGAATGATATGGACTCCCCCTACCGAGGATCTGCCACACTTATGTGGTACTTAAATGCATCGGAGGCACCATGTCTGATTATTCTTATTTCTGCGGTATCGACCTAGCTAAAAACCACTTCAGTCTTCATGCCGTAGACCAAAATGGTAAGGTCATACTTCATAAGTCGGTAACTCGCTCTAAACTACTGACTACAATAGCAAATA
>NZ_JACJFF010000227.1:0-3580 GCF_014164465.1 Vibrio sp. SG41-7
AAAACACCCACATTGCCTATAAAACAATCTGACCTTAAATCTGCAGTAAACACTCACGATTCAAACTGGAAATTTACCCCGTAAACGACCTTGATGGTTATGATTGAGTTTCTTAACCATCAAGCAAAACCCAATTACTCAAAACCCATCTTTGAACAATCATTCACAATTAACAGCTTACAGGCGCAACGTGTCGTTGACCGTGTTTTTAGACGGACGGTCAGTGCGCTTTACGGAATCGATGTCATCCTGCGCATCATTGGCGATGAGAATGAAATTGATGAAGTGGAACAGATCATTAGCCAGTTGATCGAGGATTGCGCTAAGGCGGTAGACAACGAACAAGCTCGTTTGGACAAACTGATGGAGTCCAACGGCATCGATGAAGTACCTGACTACACCGACCCGATTACCTTCAACGCTAAAATCAGCTCGCCTCAGGTTGGCCAGTTTGTTGGCTTAGTTCGCAAACTCGATGCATTGATGATCTCAATGGGCACCCTCTGGTTATCTAGCGTGCTTAGCAACAAGCAATGTGTTGATGGCAACTACGCATGGCAACAGCGCATCATCAAACTTGCTCGGCGCATTATTGATATCGAAATTCGAGCACGAAAATCAGCCCAAGCTAAGGGTAAAGAAGCAGAAGTTGAGCAAGCGGTGCCTTCAAACGATGACGATATCACTGAAGAGGAAACAGATACCCCCGCCAACTAGCCAACTAGGTTCCCATCAACCAGCCCCTCTCGAAGCAAGGCATTTCTATGTCGTGTGATAAACCAACTTGAAAACGCTTAAAATTTAGTAAGTTACAATAAAAAAGGTTAGACAAATAAACGTCTAACTTTTTTTGTAAGCTCTTGATTTAATTTATCAAAATTCAAAAAACATCACACCAAAGCGAAATAGTTTGCTCTCGAAGGGGCTTTTTCAAGATACGACGCAAGGCTTGCGCTGCATATAACTATTCAAGCATTGGTTATACATGATTTTTGTAAGCGTGGTAGTTATCGAGTACTTGATGATAAAGCATTGCCGACTTTTTTCTTGCGGCAGGATGGAAGGCATTGATGAAGACAACCCCGTCATTAACATGTACTCGTTCGCTAACTTTTTTAAGCTCAGGGAATACGTAACGTTTAACTTGATTATATGTGCCGCAAAGTACAACAATGTCAGGGTTAATCAACTCAATTTGCCTTCTAACAAAAGGGGCAAATTCTCTGGCATGGGCGTCAAACGATTTTTGGTCGGTTCGCGCACTTCCCGATGTTTTCCTTATGTTTATGTATGCAATACTCTTAACGGCAATTTTTTCATTTAATTTAGCATCTCTCTGGGACGGCACAGCCCCATCATATTTTTGAAGTCCGTAAGCCCAACGACCCACCCGACGGAGAACCTTTCCTCGCCACCATCCACTTGCCTTCACTTCAACAGCTCTATTAATAGCGTTGACAATATTTTGCTTTGCTTCATTTGTTTCCTTTAAAACAAACAAAACTTTTTTACCACAACTATCCCAGTCCTCAGTTGAAATCACTCCATCGTAGTTGAAATACCAATCCTTCGGGAATGCCTCTTCCCATGCAACCATCAACTTATCAAGACAGTCTATTTCTGAAACAGATTTATCATCCATAGAAAAACTCCGGCAGGTTCTTATGAAACATCATTTGGATAGATGGGTAGTTCCATTAGGTAGCCATTCGATATTTAAAGTGCCACCACCGAAACGTACAATCCCTTCCTTTTTCGGAAGCTCGTTACATTGACCTCGGTATTCTATGAAATTATCCAGAAGCTCAAGCAAGTGTAGTTTGAAGCCTGATTCGGTAACCTGATCAAAAATGTCATCTTCAAGAGTCCAAGATGTTCCGCTTAGGCGGTCTTCATCATCTTCCGCACGAAACACTACCTCACCTGACACCTTCACAATGTCAGGGTGTTGTTTTGAAAGCATAGCCAAGCGATTAGCTTCAAAGTTTTGATCGAAATTAGGCATTATTAATTTTCCTTTTATCATAAATTTGATATTTGCCAGACTATCAGCTTTTCCTTTTTGCAGCAGCCTCCTCAGTCTGAAAATAGTAAAAAATCAGAGCAAATTGCGCACACGCTGAACAGTAAGCATAAGAGGAACAAAGTACCAAATTGGTTACTTTAAGTTACATTACGTTCTTTAAATTAACCAAAAAGGAACATTATTGGTAAAGCTGTTTTAGAAGGACGTGCTCAATTATTCCCCGAAATTTCTTCCGTCGCCTCCTGACGCAGTTTCTGGGCATCCATTCCGTTTAGCCGTTCAATGGCTCTGTCTGCGGTACTTTGACGGTTTCCATCCACGTTTAGCGTACTTCCTGAGCCAGTGAGTCTTTCCAGATCCAGTGACGGTACTTCGGGTAGGTTGCCCGTGATCGACAAAATACCTATCCATTCATCTAGATTGACTTGGCTCCAATCTACTTGGTTTAACTGACTCGCAGTCAAACCTTCACAGCTGTCTCTTGTTCACATTTCAGCCTAAAAACCCATCAACGCTGCCGTTTCCTTGCTTAAATAGTAGCCGCTAAGCATATCTTGTAGCTTGTCCCAGCCCAGCCACATCGTTGCCCAACTAGCGATGCCTGTACGCTTGGAGTCATAAAAACCACCTAGCTTGCCAATGGCCTGGTATGCCCACTTGAGCGTCGGAATTTCATTGGGGAGCTTTTTAGGGTAACGTCCGCCGCGCTTGTTAGCATTGAGCCAGAGGATGCGCCATTCATCTTCAGTAAGTACGTTTGTACAGGGCTGTGATTCTATCGCCTCTGCTTGCTCTAAGCTTCCACGAGCCTTGAGCTGGACTGCAAGCGTCAAGCTTTCTCGTAGTTGCATCAGCCGCACGCCGACAAAGGCTAAAATTGACACCATGCGCTCAAGGTTTTCCGGTTCAGTCATGCGTTGACGCTCAGCACCAGCACCGGTTTTCCACGCTTTGTGGTAATCCTCAACACGCCAACGCTGAGAGTAGATGTGGATGACTTTCATGGCTTGTTTGTAGGTTTCTACTGGTTCACTGGTCAGCAACAACCAACATAAATTCGCCTCATCATCAGTCGCAGCTTGCTCTTGCGCGAAGACCGCATTTAGTGTGATTTTCTGCCCGCTTTGGCTAAAGGTTACAGGCGTTGTGTGTAGGGTAAATTCAGCGGTTCTTGCTTTTCGATTTTTGCGTTTGCCTTTACTATCAAGCATGCCTTTTTGTGGAATATCCAGCTGATAACGACCAAGCTCTGGCTGCTCGGCAAGATGAGTGAATAATCTGGCATCTGCTTGTTCAATGTGCCGGTGGTGCTTGGCGCGAACCACGAAGCGCTCTTGTTGCTCAGTCTTCTCTTGCAGATAGGCGAAGATGTCGGCCTCACGGTCGCAGACGGTGATCACCTTGTACATCTGATCGCCAAATCGTCGACGAACCGGCGACGGTGTCGCCTGAGCGGCCTACGGCCGAAAACAAAGAGACTCAACCTACTAGGGTGCTTTACATGGATCGTATATTCTATAGGTCATGCATCCGAATAAGCCCATCAAACAACTC
>NZ_JACJFF010000228.1:0-3533 GCF_014164465.1 Vibrio sp. SG41-7
ACGAGTAGAATCGTGCATCTGCTCGAGTTGCAGCTTTTGTTGAGGAGTCAGTGTAATTTTCATGGGTCTTAGCATGATCCTGATTTTATCGAAAATCAAGCACCTTCATTGATCACGGGTATACACAAACGGTCGCTTTTTCTCATTATAATAACTTTTCTGCTCAATTGCCTGTTGACCCTAAAACAGGTCAAATAGTAACTGGTGATATTAAAGACCAAGCAACGCAATGCTTAAATAATATTAAAGCGATTGTTGAAAGCATCGACCATGTTATGGATGATGTCGTGAAGATCAATGTTTTCGTTAAGAATATTTCTGATATCGATGCTATTGATGAAGTTTACAAAAGCTTCTTCCACAACAGCCTTCCGACACGCACAGTCGTGGGTGTCGCTGCGCTGCCGAACAGTGACGCTTTAGTTCAAATGGATGCTCTTATTTCAAACGGCGAAGGCACTAAACCACAAGCACCTTGCGCACTAGTTAAGGTATCAAGGAATACGGATAATGCGCCTCAAAGTGCTGTGTCCACGCAGACTGCGGCTTTTTCTCACTACAACAATCTTTCAGTTCAGTTACCGATAGATGTAACCACAGGTGAGTTGGTTGATGGTGGTATCGAAGCGCAAACGGCCCAATGTCTATCAAACATTAAAGCTATTTTAGAAAGCATCGGACATGTCATGAATGATGTGGTTAAAACGACTATCTACGTAAAAAATATCGCAGATGCGGAAGTGGTAAATGAAATATGTGCTAAATTCTTCCCAAGCTACGTTCCTGCTCGTACCGTTGTTAACGCAGCTGAATTACCAATGGGCGCTTTAATTCAAATTGATACATCCGTTTCACATGGTGACGGTACACCGCCGCAATTACCAGAAGACACTCGCTTACTGGTTATTGAAACCAATAATACTGTTGCAGCACCATTCATGCCTTATTCGCATACTGTTGCTTTCTCTCACTACAATCATATTTCAGGACAATTGCCTTTAGACCCGAAAACAAATGAAATTGTTGCTGGTGGTGTAAAAGAGCAAGCGGAACAATGTTTAAAAAATATTAAGGCGATAATTGAAAGTGTTGACCATAGCATGGACGATACGGTGAAAATTAATATTCAACTTAAGGATATTTCAGATATTGATGCGGTAAACGAAATCTACACCGCATTCTTTAATGCTGAGCTGCCTGCAAGAACGGTAGTAGGGGTTTCAGAAATTCCAATGAATGCTTTAGTGCAAATTGATGCTGTCGTTTCTAACTGTGAAGGTACACCTCCACAAGACGTCGTTGCTTAAATTAATTGCACCCTTCTCGATAATAGCGATCAGATCCCAGCTTTAGCTCTTAAACATTGAGTCGAAACATAAGCCGGCGGTCTGATCTGCTAACTCACCACAGATACTGCCAATCCCAAGCCTCGCTACACAACTTATTCGAAGCAATATAACCAAGCTTCGACCTGACATATGGTGATTATTAAGTCGAAGTGTTTTAATATGAAAAACAGACGCTTAACGTAAGAAAACCAGTTTATGCAATTTCGAATTATTTTACTGCTGTGCCTATCCCTTATGGGTTGTTCGTCTAATCAAAAGCTAATGCCTGATCCGACAACCATCACGCTATTTTATGGTGATACATCCATCTCTGCAGGTGTTTTAGAGGATAAAACATTTAGTTCGGTGCTAGCCAATAGAAAGGAGAGTGTTACTTTCTCGGGCTCAATATCAAAGCAAAACTCAGGCTACTTTGTCGATATGTTAGTGATTCGAGAAGATAAAACGCGTCAATCGACCAGACAGCTCAACACTTCGCTTCATATGGAGCCGGGAGAGTTAGTGGATGTTGGCGGTGTGAATAACGATGTGTTCAGGGTAATCCTCGAGTAACAAAACTAAAGTGTTCAATTAATTTGAATTTTCACTTTACCTCAACCTAACTTCAAGTCTTAAGCTTCTCTTACTGATTAAGAAGGAGCTTATTATGCAAAATAACTACGTAAAAGAACTCGCTGTTAAAACTTATCAAGAAGATCTTCAGAAAGAGTACGTAAAATCTAAAGCTCGCCCATTTCATGCCCCAAGTTTTATCAGTGGAGTGTTATTGTCAGTTTTGCTGGTTGGGTTGTTTTAGTAAACAGACTCGTGGAATGTTTGATCCACCGCCAACTCTCTCTACTCCAACTTGCTTGTGCTTAAATGGCTACGGCACAATCGCTTAGGTTGAATTGTGACGCTAATGTCGAGAGGAAGTATGGCAAGCCCAAGAGTGTTAAAGGCACAGATTATTGATATTACCTGTGGCGAGAATGTCACTATCATCGAGCCAAGCAACGTTTATGGCTGTGAGCTTAAAGATGATGTATTCATTGGTCCTTTTGTTGAGATTCAAAAGAACTCCGTGATAGGCGAGAGAAGTAAGATTCAATCTCACACCTTTATTTGCGAGTATGTGACTATCGGAAGTGACTGCTTTGTCGGGCATGGAGTAATGTTTGCCAATGACTTGTTCAAAGAGGGCAAACCAGATCCAAACCCAGACAGTTGGGGGCGAACTGTTATCGCTGATAACGTTACTATTGGTTCGAATGCGACAGTATTGTCTGTCAGCATTTGCGAAGGGGTGGTAATCGGCGCGGGCAGTGTGGTGACAAAAGACATCACCGAGAAAGGTATCTATGCAGGCAACCCTGCTAAGAAGTTAAGATACTTACCTTAGATTCATAAGACAAGCTGAGCTGTATGAATCATAAGGTGCGGCTTTTTTAGATAAGCGACAGGGTATTGATTATGGATGTATTTTTACACGTACTTCATCCAAGCGATGCCAGTGCTTTATTGGAGTTTGAAGTCGAAAATAGAGAGTGGTTTGAGCAATTTGTCCCAGCTCGGGAAGACCGTTTCTATTCTAATACGGGTGTTGCCGAACAAATCACTAGCTTTCTAACAGAGTATGACAATGGCGAGATGATTCCTATGTTGATCAAAGACGCTAATGGCACTATTTGTGGGCGAATCAATGTTCGTGATATCGACCAGAACGCTGACAGTGGGGAGCTAGGTTATCGAGTAGGTCGACCCTTTGCTTCAAAAGGCATTGCGTCTAACGCGGTGAGGAAGTTACTTATCTACTTGGCCGAGCACTCATCCCTTAAATATGTTGATGCCTATGCGTTAGTGGGTAATGTCGGTTCCAACAAAATCTTATTCAATACAGGTTTTGAATTGGTCGAGCATGTCGAGAGTTACGCAGTGTTTAAAGGAGAACATCAAGATGCTAATTATTATCGTAAGGTTTTAGCTGACTAGGTGACTATCAGTGCCTTTTACATTAGAAGCTGGCAGCGTCCTTCTAGCCAGCTTCGAGCCTTTTTATTTTCAGGTTTAAGGTTACTTCTATACCCGTGATCATTGAAGGTGCTTGATTTTAGCCAAAATGAGGATCATGCTAGGTGACATGAAAATAACACTATCCAATGAACAAAAAATCACGCTGATTAACCAACACGATACGACTCGTGA
>NZ_JACJFF010000229.1:0-3418 GCF_014164465.1 Vibrio sp. SG41-7
ATTTCTGAAACCTCATGGCTTGCAATGATCATGGCGCGTTCGCCGTCGTGGAACCATTCTAGTAGGTGGCGATAAAAAGTATCGCGGTACAGCAAATCTAAGCCCAGTGTAGGCTCATCTAAGATCAACACTTGAGTGTCAGTCGCGATGATGATCGCAAGGTGAAGTTGTACTTTCATCCCTTTAGAAAGCTGCTTGATAGTAGAAGACAACTTAATGTTGGTGCTGCTTAACGTCTGTTCTGCTTTTTGCTTGTTGAAGCTAGGGTGCACACCTTGTGTGTATCGAAGCAGTTGTTTAACCGTCATCCACTCTGGTAACACGTTAACATCTGAGATGTACGACAAGTGCTGCATGAGCTCTGCGTGCTGGTGGATAGGGTGGTAGCCGTTTACTTCAATCTCACCTTGATAGTTGTGTCCACCAAGCAGTGATTTGATCAGAGTCGATTTACCCGCGCCATTGTGGCCAAGCAGACCAAGTACTTGCCCTGGCTTTAACTCAAAGCTGATGTTTTCGACACCCACTTGATTTGAATAGGTTTTGGTTACGTTTTTCACGGAAAGTAACGTACTCATGACTTGTCCTTTATATGTTGTGCTAGCTGTTTCACGAGTTCTTCGACACTCATATCAATGATGCCTAGCGTCTCAGCGATGGCTGGGATCTGTGTGTTGATGAATGATTGGTGTGCAGACTCTTTCAATTTTTGAAGTGCCCCTTCGGCCACATACATGCCTTGGCCGCGTTTTTTTTCTACCAAGTCTTCATCCACCAGTAACTGATAGCTTTTCATGACAGTAAGGTGGTTGATCTTGAGATCGGCAGCAACCGCACGCACAGAGGGTAATGCTTGTTGCTCTAACCAAACACCTTGAAGAATTTGGTCACTGATCTTTGCGGCAAGTTGCCTAAAGATCGGTTGGTCGTCTTTCCATTCGGTCATAATCAAAACTGCATGGTGATATATATGTGTATAACACTAACCTTTTTATTCGAATTGGCAAGGGTTTTATGAAAATAGATCGGATATTTTTAAGTTTGGATAAAGCATGTTTGGCGGGGAGGGTACTTGAAGCCTACGTCCTTGTGGGCTCTCAAGCAGCGGTATGAGCGATGATTATTTGAATAGGAAATGGTTGCTCGTCAAGATTTCTAATAGGGGGGCCTATTGCTCCTCTGAGTCATTGGGCCGACTATACAGATAGCCTTGATGTAAGTTGTAGCCTAGCTGGCACAAGATATATTGCTGCCTGCGCGTCTCGACACCTTCATAAATCATCGTGATATTTGATAAGCGTCCAATCTCAGAGATATTAAGCAATACACCCTGATGGTGCTCTCCTGACTCGATATCCTTAACAAAGCAACGATCCAGTTTTAGATAGGTCGGAGAGATAACATTGATGATTTCGATGTTGTTATTACCCGTACCAAAGTCATCCAGAGCGATGGTAATACCAAGCTTTTTGATATCCTTAATGTTATCGATAACCTCACATCCATAGCCAATATTCGAATATTCAGTAATCTCGACGACAAATTCATTCGCTTCCATCGCGGCCAAATGCTCTCTGAGCCTTGCGAAGTTCGACCCCACCAAAGCGCTCGGACACACGTTGACACCATAGATCTCATGGCTGTTGTGTAATTTGGCTTTTCTGACCGTCTCGATGAGCAAGATAGTGTGAAAGGTGAGTAAATTGGTGCGTCTCATTGTGTTAATGAAGCTTAAAACGCCGACGTTACGAACTCGAGATAACAACTCGTAATACAGGACGCTGTTGTCTTCGGTGTTGATGATGGGCTCTTCTTCAAAGGAGATGTGTTTCCAACGAAACAGGTAGATCATAAAGCCCAGAATATAGGAACGATAAAGCAGTGTGGCGAGAATCAGAGAAAGCGCAGTCCACAGTACGGCAATATCGTCACTGTAAAAGGTAATGGTTGCACCGGTTGGCAGTGGTGTTTGATAGATAGCTTTACTTTCTTCACCAAGGTTCAGAATGTAATAACCATTCTTCTGGATCGAGACCGAGTCGACTAACAGAGGCAATAGTGAGTTTTTGTATCGAGCTTCAATAGAGCGTGTAGAAATACGCACTGTAAGGTCAATGTCATGCTTAGTGTCTGCGAAACGTGAATAAGCGAAATCGGCACTATCGTAAAAGTCATCAACTTGATCAAGGTCTACCATTTTCGAGCGTGTTTTGGAGATATAACATGAACCATAAGACGTAGTCATGATGACAGAATCCAGGTTGAGCGAATGCCTCAATGAGTGCACAGCCCCTTGGTTATCGCAACCATAGAGCATGATTTCTTCAGCAATATGTTTGGTGTTTTCGCTGTATTCATCTGCAATCTTCGTCGTATAAAGGATTTGGAAAAAGTAGACAACAAAGAGGAAAAATGAAGAGAGGGTGAACACGGTTATCAGAGCCTTAATCAGTTCTCTATGATAGGTGTTGAACATCATTTTCAACATTTCTATCTGACTGGGCTTGAATTGATTGATGTCATACTTTGGTGCGATGCAGTTTGTAGAGCTCTTATCGAGATCGATAAAGTAACCCACCTTATAAAGGTTAGAGATAAGTTCGCTATTATTATCTATCTTTGCTTTTTTACATAAGTTTCGATACTTCTTTCTTATTGAGGCGATGATGTTTTTTAATGCATACAAACTAAACTCTTCATCAAAATGTAATTTAAAAGACTCTTCAACATCTCGTGCAGATTGAGGGTTAGATATTGATGAGTGCTCAATAAGGTATTTGAATACAAAACTCTCTTTACTATTAAGACTTTCCTCTGATATCTTATTGCTATTGTTCTTGATATATATTTTTTCTTCATTGTAGATCAGTTGCAAGCTCTCATTATTGTTGTTTATATTGAAAGAACAGTGCATGGCTCAACTCCTAAGCGACAGTTATTATATTTATGTGATTGATGTGTATTGGCTGGGATTTTCATTCAACCTAAGAGTCCTTTCCAAATAATATAACCAAAATGTCACCATTTTCTCTTAAGATGTTGATACTAATCGCAGAATTTGGGCTTGAATGAAAGGTTATGGAGATGTTCATCCAAAAGTTGAATTTATAAATGAAAGCCAATGATTTACAAGGGGTAAAGGGGATTTATCCATTTGTTTTGGTATTTATCCATTTCACCGCTTCTATGTGGAAGGTTTAGCTACTGGATTTAGAGGTTTCTAATGTAGCTTTTGATGGTATTCATTCGGTTTATTGATGTGTGAGATTTATCAGAATTTTTCAGGATAAACTTATACCCGTGATCAATGAAGGTGCTTGATTTTCGATAAAATCAGGATCATGCTAAGACCCATGAAAATTACACTGACTCCTCAACAAAAGCTGCAACTCGAGCAGATGCACGATTCTACTCGTGA
>NZ_JACJFF010000022.1:0-59500 GCF_014164465.1 Vibrio sp. SG41-7
ACCGGAGCAGAAGCTGCTGCAAGTAGGCCAAGAGTTAAAAGTGATTTACGCATAATGGAACTCTCTATGTTTAAAATAAGTAACCCGCTAATCCGTGCGTGTTTGTGCCCGGCTTACCGGTAGAACGAGTATAGCCATCTGCCATGTGGGTAGCGGCTTGTTCGTGTCGTACTAATACGTGTTTAATTTCAGCAGTTTTAGCATGCAGCGCATCATAGATATCAAGTACAGAACCACCTGGGTAACCAAAGATTTGTTCTACACCCTCTTCAATTAGAGACTGCACCACCATCTCTGCGCCGGATAACATTTCAGCGCCGGATGACATGGCTGTTTCAGGTTTTGTTGTCATATTGCTCTCCTCACCAGTTTCCAACCATATTTGGTGAACATGTTGGGCTGGTTTTTCATAGTCTAGGGCTTATTCGTAGCCTAATTCGAAATACTTCCACTTTTTCGGCTATGGCTGTCTGTCGTGATAACAACAAACAGTAATACGAAACAACTTTAACGCTTTATTATCATCTGGTCTAACACCTGTTATCCGATAATTACGTCAAAAAACCAACTATTAGCTGAAAGCATTAAATAAAACCCAAACCAAACCCAATAGTTAGATTTAAAAACCAATTAACACCTAAAAAAAAGAGCTTAATATTCAAATGAATCACGGTTTATCGATTAATTACGCCCTTATTGGTGTGCGCTTTCGCACATTGTGCTGTGTCGGCAGGCATAAAAAATCCCCCTAAAAATGCAATCACATTCGTAGGGGGATTTTTAAACAACTGAAAATTTATCTAAGCAGAAAACTACTTATCTTTAGGCTTTTCATTGTACATTTCTTCGATTTCGTCTTGATACTTATCGTTGATAACTTTACGACGCAATTTTTGAGTAGGTGTCAGTTCGCCATCATCCATAGAAAATGCTTTTGGCAGCAACTTGAATTTCTTCACTTGCTCAAACTTAGCTAGCTCTTGCTGTAAGTCATTCACGCGTTTCTCTAGCATCTCGACAATCTGGTGATGTTTAACAAGCTCAACACGGTCGTGATACTTGATATTCAGCTCTTTGGCATACTCTTCTAGAGAGTCATAACAAGGAACGATCAGCGCAGAAACGAATTTGCGCGTATCAGCGATAACGGCAATCTGTTCGATAAAGTGATCTTTACCAATCGCGCCTTCAACCACTTGCGGTGCAATATACTTACCGCCAGAGGTCTTCATCAATTCTTTAATACGATCAGTAATGAACAGGTTACCATTTTCATCAAAATGTCCCGCATCACCAGTCTTTAGGAAACCGTGCTCGTCAAACGTCTTAGCCGTCTCTTCTGGCATCTTGTAGTAGCCACGCATCACCATTGGACCACGAACAAGAATCTCGTCCTTAGCACCAATTTTTACTTCAGCGCCCGGCATCGACATACCAATCGAATCAGGGTTAAAACAACGGTCATCCCAGCACGATACTGTTGCCGTGGTTTCTGTCATGCCGTAGCCAAGTTTAACGTTGATACCAATCGCGTGGAAGAAGCGACCAATGGTTTCATCAAGCTTCGCGCCACCACATGGCATGAAGTTGATGTTACCGCCTAATAGAGCTCGCAGTTTAGATAACACAAGTTTATCGGCAAGCGCATGGCTCTTCTTCAGCATGAATGATGGTGTGCGACCTTCTTGGTGACAAACTGAAAGCTTCGCTCCCATGTTCACGGCCCAAGTAAAGAGGACTTTACGGATAAACGGTGCTTTAGACACTTTCTCGTGAATCGCTGAGAATATCTTCTCGTAGAAACGAGGAACTGCAGACATAACTGTTGGCTTAACATCACTCAGCGCATCACGCACTTGCATTGTGTCTTGCAGGTAACAGTTGGTTGCGCCTTTATAAAGGACATAGAAAGTCCAAGCACGCTCAAATACATGTGATAAAGGTAAGAAACACAATGAGACGTCGTCTTTGCTTAAGCTAAGGCGCTCATCATGGCCTTTTAGTTGATAGCCAACGTTCGTGTAATCAAGCATTACGCCTTTTGGCTGGCCTGTTGTACCAGAGGTATAGATAAGCGTCAGTAAGTCATCCATACAGGCATCCGCAAGACGAACATCAAGTTCAGCTTGCTGATCTTCAACACCACGAGCCATGAATTCTTTCCAAGAGACGGCAAAGCGATGTCCTTGCAGATCGATATCATCAGACATCGCCACAACAACTTCTAGCTGTTCACACTCTTCAAAAAGGCTAACCGCCGCATCAAATTGAGCTTGCTCGCCAACGAATAAGATCTTCACATCCGCATTTTGGATAATGTAAGAAGACTGCGCCGCTGTGTTGGTTGGGTAGATTGGTACCGTTACAAGACGCGCTTGTAAAGATGCAAAATCTGCCACAGTCCACTGAGGCATATTGTTCGAAAAGATACCGATCTTATCCTGAACTCTCAGTCCGTGAGCCAACAGTGCTAATGAAAGCGTATCGATTTGTTGTCCAAACTGTTCCCAGCTAATACCTTGCCATACATTGTCGACTTTATGCTTCAAAGCTGTACGGTTGCCGCCTTGGGCAATTTGGTCACGAAGTCTTTTTACGATATGAAAATCTAAATTGGCCATCTCTTTACCTTTGGCTTACACCTGTAAGCTTTTTTGAGCGCACAAGTGTACCTCTGATCATGGAAAAGGCAACTGATGAAGCTCAAAGTTATAAGTAATAGTACGTCTCACGCTAAGTTTTCTATCAACAAAAATAGCAGGTACAAAAAAGCCCCAAGCCAGACTCCCAGCTTAGGGCTTACAAATCATAGGGATTAGTGCTTAGTTAAGCGCCACGACTTCGCCACAGATCATCATTAACTGATCTCGTAACCAAATGTGTCCTTTATCCTTTTCACTTGATTCGTGCCAGCTTAGGAAGCCAGAAATTGCCGCATTATCGAATGGGAAATCTAGAATCTGAAGCTGATCTTTGTTCGCGGCATGCTCAACCATCCAACGAGGTGCAATCGTCACAAGCTCAGATTGACCAACAACGTAAAGTACGTTGCTTAAGCTCGTACCTTCGTAGAAAGGCGTGCAATCTAGGTCACGGTAAGCTTGCTCTGAGAAGCTGCGTTGACCATGGATGCGAGACAGTTTTGCGTGCTTTTCGTTAAGCAGCTCTGCCGCTGAAACTTCACCATTGATACGTGGGTGAGAAGCAGAAGCAACAACAACTAATTCGTCTTGGAAGATCTCAGTGCTTGAAAAGCCCTGCTCATCAAAACGAGCGTAATCAATAACGAAGTCGATTTCTTGGTAGCGCATACGCTCAGAAAGTTGACGATCGAATTCTGCATCCATGTGCAGTTTAACGCTCGGTGCTTGGTCGTTGATTGTCGACATGATCTTAGGTGCAAAACGCATGTCACAAGGGCTACAAATCGCAAGTTTGAACAGACGAGAAGACGACTCTGGAGAGAACACAGAACTTGGCAGTTCATTGCGTACTAACTGCAGTGCTTGGCGGATTGGACCAAACAACTGACGAGCACGTTGAGTCGGCTGAATACCACGACCTTGACGCATGAATAGTTCGTCGTTAAACATCACTTTTAGACGAGCAACAGCGTTACTTACAGCAGGCTGAGACATACCCAGATTATGAGCTGCACGTGTAATGTTTTGCTCTTGCATAACTGCATCAAATACAGTCAAAAGATTTAAGTCGACTCCACGAAGTGTGCTTTCCATTCTGTAGCTTGCAATAGCACTCATTGCGTCTTTTTTCTCTAACATTCAAGTTGCCTCTTGTCGGTTCGACAGCGTTAAATTGGTAATGGTATAGGAATAGATAACCACTAATTCTTATATTTATCAGACCGATGTTTTTCGGATTACCATTACTATTAACCAATAAATCTCGAGCTACCAACAAGATTGATAAAGAATAATTTTATTTTACCTTAATGATTAAATAACATCTAAAAATCAATTATTTATAGAGTTATAAAAAAACATAAAATGCATCACTTATGAGTTTCATTTCGACTTATTTAGCTGTTCTATCGTTTGGTTACATTTGTTACAATTTATTGAACCCATGAATTGTTTGGCTGGTTGATTCAGAAATAACACTTATGAGTTAAGTGAGCGATGCATAACTAGGAAAATCTACCTTGTCCCAAAGTTGCTTTCTCAAGTCATCTTGGTTGGACCAATTGCCCGCTAACACCCACTCAACAAGTGCACTTGCCACGTCGGGATAAGTGACCACTTCTGCCTGTTTTTCACCGAGCCAACCACGCAAGGTAGCCATGTCTAAAAAGGTCATAGTTTGAGCTAACCCAAGAGCCTCTAGCGTCGCCACATTGCTCTGTTGTTCGAACTGCCCTTCGAGTGGTTTAAGAAGCAATTTCTTCCCCAAAGTTAAGGCTTCCGATGGCAATTCAAAGCCGCCATTCGCAACCACACCAGAGCACTGATTGAGGTCGAATTGGAAGCCAGCATGACTGAGTGGTTTGAACTCAATATTTTCGACTCGACTGTGCTCAATGACATTCGGGTGATAACAGACAAAGTTGTGCGAAATGAACTTCATCAACAGCTCTGAGATCGACTCAAGATCCTCAAACGGCAAATAGACCAACGTAAAGTCTTGTGCTGTTTTGGTTTGTTGATCACCAGCCAGCGTGTGAACGATAGGCGGCAATATCGGTTGTTCAAAGTGATACCAATGCAAACCAATAGAGTGCTCGGTTGGGGCGAAATGTTGAATCACTGAATATTCAATCCAGTTACCCCCTTCTTTGGGTACATCATAGCGGAACGCATTCTGATGGCTTATGCCAATGCATGGCACACCTTGCCTCTTAGCTGCCCATGCCGTCACAGGCTCAAAATCATTAATCACTAAGTCATAAGGCGTCAGATCGATCTGATTAATCTCACTAAGAAATCGCCAGATGTTGTTCTTGAAGAATGTCTTGCCGTATTTAACCTGCCCCTGCTCACTGTAAAAAGTTAAGCCGCTGCGGGTCTGATAATTACCAAACGCTTCCATCGAGAAGTACTTGCTCTCGTCTCGCCCAGAGAACAGAAAGTCGACATCGATATTTTGCTGACGAAAAGCCACAGCCATTGCTCTCGCTCGAGCGATGTGCCCATTCCCTGTGCCTTGTACGCCATATAAAATTTTCATGCATGTTCCTTTATGTTTGCCACTTAAGCTCGGCAGTGGTTGTTGCCAACAAAATGATTACAGGATGAAGCTGATAGCAAGGCTAGTACAAGCGATGCCCAAGGCTGCGCCAATCAGTACGTCCGTTAAAAAGTGCACACCAAGTAGGATTCGAGAGCCAGCAATCGCTGCCGCCCAAATCAGGCTAAAGAGATATAAACTCGGATAGAAATGTCCGATTAGAGTCGCCATAACAAAAGCCGCAGCGGAATGCCCAGAAGGCAGGCTGTATTTATCAGATGGCACAATATGGGAGTAAAGCAATGAAGAGAATTCAGCGGGTCTGCGACGCTTGAGGGTATTTTTGGCAAACCAGTAAATAGGTAACTCGATTGCAAAGGCAGTTAAGCCCACCAATAGAAAATCTCGACCGGTGTAACTGTCAGCCAGTAGTGCAACCAAAGCAATCAAAACGTAAAGGTGTCCATCTCCAGTATGAGACACCGCCTTACTGAGTGTCGCCTGTTGTCCGCTATAACGGCTCTTTAAACAGAAAACAGAAAATGCCACATCCCAGCGGACAATAGGTTCGATAGTACGCATACAATCTCCTTAACAATCCTTATTCAGTTAAGGCTCAAGTTATGCTCCTGAAATGACAGTTAAGTGACGTTTTGAATGAACTAAAATGAATTTTGAGGCAAATTGACCGCTTTCGCTAAGCAAGCTGATGGGGCCTAGAAACTGCCGATAAAAATAAAGCGACCCAAGGCCGCTTTATTCTTCTATGTTTTTACTTCTTTATATAAGCAAGCAAACGCTACTTCTATCGTGTTAATGATAATAGTGCTCACTAATGATAATAGCGCTAAAGGTTATAGCACTAAAAATTATAGCGCTAATGGCTCATGCTTTTTCACCAAACCAAAGTCCGCCAGTATCGCGTAGGCCGCAGGGATCATAAACAGCACCAGTAAGGTCGAGGCAAATATGCCGAACACGATCGAAATAACCAGAGGTTGAATAACCTGAGCCTGCAAGCTGGTTTCAGTCAACAGCGGGAGTAAACCAGCTGCGGTCGTCATTGAGGTCAAGAATACCGCACGGAAACGCTCGCGACTGGCTTTCACTACCGAGTCGTGCACGCTATCTCCCTCATCGACATGGTGACGAATGTACTGCACCAACAAGATGGAATCATTTACCACAATACCGGCAAGCGACACAAAGCCCATCATGCTTGGCATACTCAAAGAGTGGCCAAGTATCCAGTGACCAACCACCACCCCAATAAAGGCGAGTGGAATCGCCAACATCACGACCACAGGCTCTAAGTAGCTTCTGAACTGATAGCTAAGAATCGCAAACACACCGAATAAGCCAAGCAAGAACCCTTTGCCCATCGAAGCGCCCGTCTTAGCCGCATCTTTAGCTTCCCCTTCGAAATCAAAGCGTAAACCCGGGTACTTCTGAATAAGTTTGGCGGCTTCATCTTTTTGGAACTGAGCCAAAATCGCGGATGAACTCGCTTTCTTATTATCAATATCACCAAAGATACTGATGGTTCTTAAGCCATCGATGCGCTGGATTCGTACGTAGTTACGTTGAAAATCTAACGTTGCCAATGTCGCCAGCGGGATCTGGCTACCATCTGCGGTAATGATCGGGAAGTTAGCCAGCTGCTGTATGTCGCCCGCTTGTTCCTTATCAAGACGCACTTCGATCGAGATGTTCTCAACACCGATTTGAATCTCATCCGCAGTTTGCCCAAAGAAAGCCGCTCGTAATTGGGACGCAATCATCTGCCCATTCACATTGTAGGTTTCGGCTCCTGGGCGAAGTTTAACTAAGATTTCTTCCTTACCCATTCGCATGTCATCAAGCACACCATGCACCCCGTCAAACTGATTGAGGTACTCCTGAATATCTAAAGAAGCAGACTTCAATTCAGCCAGATCATCATGCTTGGCACGGATCTCGATAGCACGGCCACCCGGCCCCATAGTGGGTTGTTTAAAGACTAACGAGATAGGATCAGCCAAATCGCCGATGTCTTCCCGCCATGCATCAATAAAATCATCGATAACCGTGTTGCGGCTCTCTGCACCGCGTAAGTCTAGGCGCACAGTGGCTAAGTGTGGGCCTGATTCATTGGCGTCTGCGTTGGCATTGAATTGGCTGGTGATATGCTCAACCAATTTATTACCGTCCTCAACCTCTTCGCTCCATTGCTCATTCAAACGCTCAGCAGAAGCGACAATTTTGTCGACGACTCTCTCGGTTTGAGACAATGATGCGCCCGGCGGAAGAATGATACGCGCCTCGGCAATATCACCATCAAGCTCAGGGAAAGGTTGAAACTTAACAACGCCACCAGCAATCAAGGCTACCGAAAGCAACAGCAGGGTAAGCACTCCGCCCATAAAGGCGTAGCGGAATGTCACCACTTTCTCAACCATGTTCATCAAAGTGGTATTACGAAAGTTCTCAAACTTCTCTAACAACACCACTTTAAAGCGCAGCGCTGGCTTATCATTCTTTTCTTTGTGTAATGAATGAGACAAGTGATTAGGCAAAATCAGGAAGGCTTCAATCAAGCTCAACGACAGCACTAATATCAATACTTGAGGAACAGCCTTAAGCACCGCGCCCATTTCCCCATCGAGAAACAGCAAGCTACCGAAAATACACACTGTAGTTAAGAAAGAAGATAAGACTCCGGGAAGCACTTTCTTAACGCCGTTGTACACCGCATCATCAACGTTTTGCCCCCGATCTAAATGAGACGCTATCGATTCGGCAATCACGATGGCGTCATCCATCATGATACCAATCGCCATCAACAGTCCGACCAGCGACATAATGTTAATCGACAAACCTAAGTTCGCCATTAAGAACAAGCCACCAAGGAAGGCAACCGGTAAGCCAGCTGCAACCCAGAATGAATAGCGTAAGCTGAAGAACAGCCACATGGTGGCAAATACCAACACAATACCTTGCCAGCCATTGCGAACCATCATGGTAAGGCGATCCCACAGCACAGAGGAGAGATCGTTGGTCATTTGTAGTGTCACGCCATCAGGAGCAATCGCGCTTTGATCTTCAACGAATCTCGTCACGTTCTCTTTGATTCGTAACGCATCATCGTCTTTATTCTTACTAATTTTCAACAGAGCCGATGGCTTGCCATCAAACAACACCTTCTGTTCATCAAGCTCAAAGCGATCGGTTATTTTTGCAATATCCCTGAGACGGATCACTGATCCATTAGACGCAGAGCCAACCACGATGCTTTCCAGCTCAACCGGTGTAATTCGTCTTTCATCAAAACGAATCAGAAAATTCTTGTCTGGTGTTTCAACGTTACCGCTTGGCAGTTTTACATTCTGACGGCCAATCTGGTCTGCGATATCACCGACACTCAAACCCAGTTGGCGAATCGCTTGAGTATCCAGTTCAACGCGGTATTGATGATCAGAGAAGCCGCTAACATCGACCAGTGAAACATCATAATCAAGCTTCATGATACGTTTGAGGTCTTCAGCGTAGGCCTTAAGCTCCGGCCACGACGTTTCTGCTGTGATGGCGATATCAACAACCGGTTCATTCCAATCCAGTTCTTGAACAACAGGCGATTCAATCTCAGTTGGGAAATCATTGATCGAGTTGATTTGAGTTTGCACATCCACCAGCATTCGACCGATATCCGCTTTCTCATTCAACTTCAGGATTAGACGTGCGCTACCTTCGATGGCTTCACACTGAGTCTCTTCAATGTTAGCTAGGCCATCGACGGCATCTTCCATTCGCACACACAAGCTCTCTTCCACTTCTTGTGGTGATGCACCAGGATAAACGATGGCCGCCATAATATAAGGCGGATCATAAGCGGGGAAGGTTTCACGCTTGATGGTTGATAATGAGCTTATACCCATGATCAATAACCCAAGCATCAACAAGTTTGCAGCTGTTGGGTGCCTAGAAAAGAACTTGATCATGACGCACTCTCCTGAGTATCCGATTCAAGCTTAGCCTCTTCAGAGTTCGACTCTTTCAGTAACATGCCTTCGATAGCTGGCAGGACGTCATTAAGAACCAATTTATCTCCCGTTTGTAGCTCGCCACTCACAACCACTTGGTTATCTCTGCGATAAAGCACTTCAACACTCACTACTTGCAAGCGCTGATTGTCATCCATCAGGTAAACCTTATCACCGTGCAGTGCTCGCTCAGGAACCACCCAACTTAGATTCGCGACACCCTCAATCTCAGCTTTTACGAACATACCGTTGACCAAAGGGGTCGCATTGCTTGGCTGCAGTTGTGAATAGTCTTGAGCAATCTCGAGAATAATTCCGGCTGTCGCTTGGTTTTCATCAACCGTCTCACTGATTCTTGCCACCTTCGCAGGCCAACTCAGGTTCAGGTTGCCGCTGTTAAGTTGAATCGTCGCTTTGATTGGCGCTTCATAAGGATTAGGGATCCCTGCAGCATCGCGAGGGAATTGATTAAAGCTCGAGGCTAAAGTTTGCATATCGTGAATAGAAAGTTGCGCCTCCACTTCCATGACATTAATTCCGTGAGCAACAAACATCTCTTGCTGAAGATTAACCACTTGATTTTGTTCGATATCAACTTGAGCAATTCTCATCGCTCTTGGCAAAATGATGGTGGTCTTATCGAGAGAGCGCTGCGCCTCTTTCACTTTAGATACATTGACCTTAATCACCGCTTCCGCAACACGTTTTTCATCTGGCATTAAAGCGATTTGGTTCGCGATATCTAGCACTAGCTTCTGTTGAGATAAAGCACTTTGTTGTTGCAGGTCGACATCCGATTGAGAAGTCAGCCCTTTCTTACGCAGATCTTGTTTACGTTGTAGCTCTTTGTTGCTGATCACTAAGCGATTCTTTTCGATCTTAAGAGTCTGATTCAGGTTGTCTTCTTCTTGATTCAATTTCGCTAATGAGGTTTGGCTTGATTTTAGATCCGCCTCTGCTTGTATCAGTTTCAATTCGTAATCCAATGGATCAACCTTGAGCACGACCGTTCCGGCGGGGATCACCTGACCTTTCTCAAGATCCGGATGGCGATAAACGATCTGCCCTGTTACCTCGGCAATCGCTTTCCATTCGACTTTCGGCACCACTTTGCCAAAGCCAACCGCTAACGGTGCTATCAGTTGTTGCTCTAGGCTTACTGTATCAACTAAGCGAGCTCTATCACCCGCGGGCTTGGTTGGAAGATCCGGCTTCAAGTTAATCGCAACAACAAGGCCAATGACACCAACCGCAAGTGCTGGAAAGAAGAGTAGTTTTTTATTTATTTTCATTATCTTTGGTCCTGCACTGAAGAAGGGCTAGGCGTGTTTATAAAGCCTTCTGTCATCAATTGAATGTTGTGTTCGATTAAACGGTTAAGAAATTCTTCATTAATCTCAATACCATGGATTGCTAATAGAGGGGGCGGCGCAATGAACGGAAATACCATCAAGCTTATATACGACACGCGACAGAGCTTGGGATCCATCTCTTTTCTTAAGACACCTTGTGCCACCAACTTTTCAAAAATGACATCTTGGGCTGGCTTGGCCACATCGAGGAAAACCTTTTCGAGCAACTCTCTTTGCACTTCAGAGGGAGGCATATTCATTACTTGGGCAATCAAGCGAGGAAACTTGGGCACCTTGACCATCTCTTTGTAGTAAGTCCGCATTAGATCAAGAAAGTTCTCATGACTGCTTTCTTCAACCAACCTTTGCATCTGCAATTGCATCGGTCGTAGGGTTTCACGTAGCATCGCCTCAAATAACCCAGCCTTACTGCCAAAGTAATAACGGATCATCGCAATGTTCACACCCGCACGATCAGCAATCAGACGTGTCGAGACCTTGTCGTATGGCTGAACAACAAACAGATCGCGAGCATGCTCAATCAATAACTGTCGAACATCTAAGTTCTGTTGAGGTCGCCCCGCTTTTCGTGCCGTCATGGCCAAAATCCATCTCTATAATTAATCATCCGATTAATTATAGAGATAAACAGGCGTAACAGTAGAAGATTAATTACTCACTATTTAATCAAGTGATTAATTAATTGGGTCACGCTTGTAATTTTTTTGGTGAATCGTTCCATCAAAAAGATTTACTACAAAGTTTTAACCTACACATCGACCAAACGATAAACTAACCCGCCAATACAAAACCACCAATCAGTCGATTTAGCCAACTAAAGAACAAAAAACAGCACAAACCAAACCAAAACACTGCCAATGTACGCTGATATTGGATTTTCTTGTTTGACGCTCAGAATAAATTGCGGTAAATATGGTGTTAACAGTTTATTTACGGATATTTGTGTAATGATTTTTTCTTCTTCTCTACTGCTGAAACTTCTCCTTATCGTGAACCAATCGCGCGGGTAAGTTGTGGGTCAAGAACTACACAAATATTAAAACCCGCACTGAGCGGGTTTTTTTGTAACTGGCACTTTTAAAAGAACATCATTCTTAATAATAATTTGGATAGCAATCGATTCATTATCGATATAAGGAAGCACCCATGAACGATCAAGTAATAATTTTTGATACTACCTTACGTGACGGCGAGCAAGCATTGGCTGCAAGCCTTACGGTAAAAGAGAAGTTACAGATCGCTTATGCTCTTGAGAGACTGGGTGTCGATGTTATCGAAGCTGGCTTCCCTATCTCTTCGCCAGGTGATTTTGAGTCTGTACAAACCATCGCTAAACACATCAAAGACAGCCGTATTTGTGCACTTTCTCGTGCCGTAGCGAAAGATATCGACGCCGCTGCAGAAGCGCTTAAAGTTGCTGACCAGTTCCGTATTCATACCTTCATTTCAACATCAACAGTTCACGTACAAGACAAATTACGCCGCAGCTACGACGATGTTGTCGAGATGGCAGTGAAAGCCGTCAAGCACGCTCGTAACTATACCGATGATGTTGAATTCTCTTGTGAAGATGCCGGTCGTACCCCTATCGACAACCTATGTCGTATGGTTGAAGCCGCGATTAACGCAGGCGCTAAAACCATCAATATTCCAGACACAGTGGGCTATACAGTACCGAATGAGTTTGGTGGCATTATCAAAACGCTATTTGACCGCGTACCAAACATCGACCAAGCGATCATCTCTGTTCACTGTCACGATGACTTAGGTATGTCGGTTGCAAACTCAATCGCTGCTGTGCAAGCGGGCGCTCGCCAAATTGAAGGCACAATCAATGGTATTGGCGAACGTGCAGGTAACTGTTCTTTAGAAGAAATCGCAATGATCATCAAAACTCGTCAAGAGCTTTTGGGTGTTCACACCGGCTTGGATCATAAAGAGATTCACCGTACCAGTAAGTTGGTAAGTCAGCTTTGCCACATGCCAATTCAAGACAACAAAGCAATCGTCGGTGCTAACGCATTCAGCCACTCTTCAGGTATTCACCAAGATGGCATGCTAAAGAACAAGAACACTTACGAGATCATGACGCCTGAGTCTATTGGCTTGAAAAATAAAGCCTTAAACCTAACAAGCCGTAGTGGCCGAGCGGCTGTTAAGAGCCACATGGACGCGATGGGTTATAAAGATAATGAGTACAACCTAGATTCATTGTACGAAGATTTCTTGAAGCTTGCTGACCGTAAAGGGCAAGTGTTCGATTACGACCTAGAAGCACTAATGCACTTCGCGAATCTACGTGACGAAGATGACTTCTATAAACTTAACTACCTAAGCGTACAATCTGGTAGTGTTATGTCTACCACCAGCATCAAGCTGCAATGTGGTGATGAAGAGAAATGCGAAGCCGCTGTCGGCAATGGCCCTGTTGATGCTTTATACCAATGTATCTACCGCTTAACAGGCTACGAGATCGCGTTGGATAAGTTCGACCTAACTGCAAAAGGTGAAGGCGAAGATGGCTTAGGTCAAGCGGATATCATAGCTAACTATAAAGGCCGTAAGTACCACGGTACGGGCGTTTCAACCGATATCGTTGAAGCTTCTGGTCAAGCGTTGCTACACGTTATCAATAGCATTCAACGCGCAGACACTATTGCTGAAATGAAGCAGCAAAAATTCGCGACAGTTTAAGACCCCAATAACAGAGCCCTAGAGCCGATGTTGTTGGCTTTAGGGACAAAATTTAAAACGAGCCAAACAGCTCAGTAACAAGAATTAAAGGATTAACATGACAGATAAATCATACAAAATTGCCGTACTACCTGGTGATGGCATTGGCCCAGAAGTAATGCAACAAGCACACAAAGTGCTAGACGCGATTGAAAAGAAACACGCAATTAGCTTTTCTCGCGAAGAGTATGATGTTGGTGGTATCGCAATTGATAACCACGGCTGTCCACTTCCAGAAGCAACAGTTGCAGGTTGTGAAGAATCTGACGCGGTACTTTTTGGCTCTGTCGGCGGCCCTAAGTGGGAACACCTGCCACCAAACGACCAACCTGAACGTGGTGCCCTCCTTCCGCTACGTAAACACTTCCAACTGTTCTGTAATCTACGTCCTGCACAAATTCACAAGGGTTTAGAGTCTTTCTCTCCTCTACGTGCTGATATCTCTGGAAACGGGTTCGACATCGTTGTTGTTCGTGAACTAACAGGCGGTATCTACTTCGGTCAACCTAAAGGTCGTGAAGGCGAAGGCGCAACTGAAAAAGCGTTTGATACTGAGGTTTACCACCGTTACGAAATCGAACGCATTGCAAAGATTGCTTTTGAATCTGCTCGTCTACGTAACAAAAACGTTTACTCAATCGATAAAGCGAACGTTCTACAAAGCTCTATCCTATGGCGTGAAGTGGTTGAAGAAGTCGCGAAAGACTACCCAGATGTGAAACTGAACCACATGTACATCGATAACGCGACCATGCAGCTAATCAAAGATCCATCTCAGTTTGACGTGATGCTTTGTTCGAACATCTTCGGTGACATCATTTCTGATGAATGTGCAATGATCACGGGTTCTATGGGCATGCTTCCTTCTGCAAGCTTAAACGAAAGCAACTTCGGCTTATACGAACCAGCAGGTGGCAGCGCACCAGATATCGCCGGTAAAAACATCGCGAACCCAGTAGCGCAAATTCTTTCTGCAGCGCTAATGCTTCGTTACAGCCTAGGCGAAGAAGCCGCAGCGCAAGACATCGAAACAGCGGTATCTAAAGCACTTTCTGCAGGCGAGCTAACCGCTGACCTTGCAGGCAAAAACCAAGCGCTGACTACCTCTGAAATGGGTGACAAGATCGCTGAGTACATCTTAGCTTCATAAGCTAGATGCTTAGATTAGAAGCAAGTACATAAGAATAATATCAAGCCAAGTCAGCTTAAATAGCATGACTTGGCTCGAAACAAACACTGGGACTGATGCTCCCAAGGAAGAAAAGCTATGTCGACAAACCAGCAAGCAAAAACCTTATATGAAAAAGTTTATGACGCTCACGTTGCGGTTGCAGCGAAAGGCGAAACACCAATTCTTTATATCGATCGCCACTTAGTCCACGAAGTAACGTCGCCACAAGCCTTTGATGGCCTGCGTGAAAAAGGTCGTAAAGTTCGCCAAGTAGGCAAAACTTTTGCGACCATGGATCACAACGTATCGACACAAACCAAAGACATCAACGCTTCTGGTGAGATGGCTCGTATCCAAATGGAAACGCTATCGAAGAACTGTGAAGAGTTTGGTGTCACGCTTTACGACCTAAACCACAAATACCAAGGCATTGTGCACGTAATGGGCCCTGAGCTAGGTATCACGCTACCGGGCATGACCATCGTATGTGGTGACTCACACACGGCTACACACGGTGCATTTGGTTCTCTTGCATTCGGTATCGGTACTTCTGAAGTTGAGCACGTTCTAGCAACGCAAACGCTAAAACAAGCTCGCGCTAAAACCATGAAGATTGAAGTAAAAGGTCAAGTAGCAGAAGGTATTACAGCAAAAGATATCGTACTGGCGATCATCGGCAAAACAACGGCTGCTGGTGGTACTGGCTACGTGGTTGAATTCTGTGGTGAGGCAATTACTGACCTTACAATGGAAGGTCGTATGACGGTATGTAACATGGCAATCGAGCTAGGCGCTAAAGCAGGCTTAATCGCTCCAGATGCAACAACATACGAATACATCAAAGGCCGTAAGTTCTCTCCACAAGGCGAAGACTTAGAAGCGGCAATTGAATACTGGAACACATTGAAAACCGATGCTGATGCAGAGTTCGATGCTGTTGTAACGCTAGAAGCGGCTGACATCAAACCACAAGTCACTTGGGGTACTAACCCAGGTCAGGTGATCTCAGTAGACACACCAATCCCTGCACCAGAAAGCTTCGCAGACCCTGTTGAAAAAGCATCGGCTGAAAAAGCGCTAGCTTACATGGGACTTGAAGCGGGTAAATCTCTATCTGATTACAACGTCGATAAAGTTTTCGTGGGTTCTTGTACTAACTCTCGTATCGAAGACATGCGCGCAGCAGCAGCGGTAGCAAAAGGCCGCCAAGTAGCGAAACATGTTCAAGCATTGATCGTTCCGGGTTCTGAGCAAGTAAAAGCGCAAGCTGAAGCTGAAGGCCTAGATAAGATCTTCATCGAAGCAGGCTTTGAATGGCGCCTACCAGGCTGCTCTATGTGTCTTGCAATGAACAATGACCGTTTAGGTCCACAAGAGCGCTGTGCTTCTACATCAAACCGTAACTTTGAAGGTCGCCAAGGCCGTGATGGTCGTACGCACCTAGTTAGCCCAGCAATGGCAGCCGCAGCGGCAATCGCTGGTCACTTTGTCGATATTCGTGAACTTTAATTAGAGGATTTAACATGTCAGGTTTTCAACAACACACCGGATTAGTCGTTCCTCTAGATACGGCCAACATCGATACTGATGCGATCATTCCAAAGCAGTTTCTACAGAAAGTGAACCGTATCGGTTTTGGTAAGCACTTATTCCACGATTGGCGCTTCCTTGATGATGCAGGCCAGCAACCAAACCCTGAGTTTGTAATGAATGCACCACGCTATAAAGGCGCTTCAATTCTCCTAGCTCGTGAAAACTTTGGTTGTGGTTCATCTCGTGAACATGCACCTTGGGCGCTTGCAGATTACGGTATTCAAGTGATGATCGCGCCAAGCTTTGCAGATATTTTCTACGGTAACTCGATCAACAACCAAATGGTTCCCGTTCGTCTTACTGATCAAGAAGTTGATGAGATTTTCCAATTCGTTGAAGCGAATGAAGGTGCTGAGATCGACGTTGATTTAGAAGCAATGACAGTCAGTGCTAATGGAAAAGAGTACTCATTTGAAATTGATGAGTTCCGTCGTCACTGTTTGCTGAATGGTCTAGATAACATCGGCCTAACGCTTCAACACGCAGATAAGATTTCAGAGTTTGAAGCTAAGATTCCTAGCTTTCTGAAATAGCATCACACAGTTTTGTGTACATATAAAAGGTTGGCCTAGTGCCAACCTTTTTTATTTGGCTGAGCTTTTAGCTTAACTTAATGTGCTTATTAGGCTCATCCCTTTATTTTGATCAGTTCCGCTATTTAACTGAAGAGCTATGAAAGAAAATCGTAAAGCATAAGGTCTTAATAGTCAGTCATCAGGAGAATGCCATGAAACAACTACTTTTTATTGTCAGCCTACTTTTCTCAACCTTAGCTTGGTCTGCGCCTAAATCTGATCTTTGGCCATACTGGAACCAAAGCAATGAAACCAACCAAGAACAGGTATCTCATCAAGACTGGCAGCAATTTATCGATAACTACTTAGTTAAACAAGGGCAAAACACCCTAGTTCGCTATCAAGCTGTGAGCACTGCAGATAAGACAAAGCTCAAGCAATACATCAAGAGGCTAGAGCAGTTGAATCCACTCGACTACTCAAAAGCGGAACAATATGCCTACTGGGTTAATCTATATAACGCCGTGACTGTCGATCTAATTCTCAATGCTTACCCAATAAAATCCATCACCAAGCTCGGCGGACTGTTTAGTTTTGGACCGTGGGGAGATGATGTAGTGAAGGTAAATGGGAAGTCGCTAACACTCAATGATATTGAACATCGAATCTTAAGACCGATTTGGCAAGATCCACGTACGCATTATGCAGTGAATTGTGCGAGTTTGGGTTGCCCTAACTTGCAGCCTGAAGCTTTTACCTCTGACAATACTGCAGCCTTGTTGGAACAAGCTGCTAGTGATTTTGTAAATAGCGATAAGGGCGTGTTGATTGGAAACAACAAACTACAACTATCATCGATTTACGATTGGTTTGCTGTGGATTTTGGTACAGAGAAACAACTCATTCAACACTTAGACCAGTATCGAACAAAGCCGGTGACGAACACTGAAAAAATCAGTTATGACTATGATTGGTCGCTTAACCAAGCAAATTAGCTCTAACGCTAAAGTTCATTACTAAAGCAAAAAAAAGAGGCTATAGGTTTTTATTAACCTCTAGCCTCTTCTCAATTCTTTGACCGTATTTCTACGATTAAAAGCTTGAGCCCGGTTGCTGTAAGAATTCAATTTCTTCGGGAGTCGAAGCTCGCCCTAACACTTCATTACGGTGCGGATAGCGACCAAACCGCTCAATGATAACCTTGTGCTTAAACTCAAAATCCAGATTATGTGCTAATCCCGTTTGAGAAAAGAGTTCCACAGCTTGTTCATGAACCAACAAAGATTCACTGTGCATGTAAGGCATATACAGGAAACTTTTCTGTTGCTCGTTAAGCTGGTGATCAAAACCACCCGCCACCGCCTCTTGCGCTAAAACCAACGCCATAGGATCAGCCAAAAATGCTACTGGACTGTTTCGACCCATATTTCGAGAAAACTGATCAAGCACGATAATTTCAGCCAAGCGCCCTTCTGCATTTTGTCGCCATTCAAATAGCTCACCTTGGATAGCGGCTTTATGCAGTTTTGCAAAACGAGACTCAATCAAAGTATCGATCTCTTCACCGCCAGTAAACCAGTCTTTTGGCGTCAGTTCATCGAACCAAAACTCTAGAACATCCTGATACGTTACCGTCATATAATTCCCTTTAATAAAAAACCGAGTCATTTAATATCATGACTCGGTCTATATTCAATTACTTAAAACCTTTTACTTTCTTTATCAGATCATAAGCGTTCTGAATTTCTTGCGATTTCTCTTTCGCAACATTCATCATTTCAGGCGGTAAGCCCTTTGCCATCAATTTGTCTGGATGATGCTCATTCATCAGCTTGCGGTAAGCTTTCTTCACCTCTTTACCGTCGGCACTTTCACTCACACCGAGAACTTTAAACGCATCGGCCAATTGGTTTTGTTGCGAAGCCTGTTGCCAACCCGATGATTGCCCATGGCCTTGATGGCCACCAAAGCTTCCACCTTGCTGTTGAAAACGAAATGCTGCTTCTTGCATCTGCAAGCGGCGCTCTAGCTGTTCTGCAGAAAATCCAAGGCCTTGCGCTATCTTATGCAGAACTTGACGTTCACTCGGGTGCAAGCTTCCATCGGCAAATGCGGCAGATACTTGTAGCTCCAAAAAGAACTGCAGAAGATCAAAACGGCCACCCGATGAGATCTTCACACGCTCAAGCACATCGCTTAACGGAAAGTCACTCTCTTTGCCGTCACGGAAAGCATCTTGAGCCGCTTTACGCTGTTCGCCATGCAGGTTCATACGCTCCATCATTGTAGAAGCGAGCTGAATCTCTTCTGGTGTAACCTGCCCCTTAGCTTTAGCAACGTGTCCCATAACCGCAAAAGCAGATTTGAAAAACTCGTTTTGTCTTTCAGCTTGGCTTGGACCTCGGCCAAAACCAGAGCTATTGAAGCCCGATTGGCTTAAACGTCGAGCCTTATCAAATTGATGCCCTAAAAACAGACCAAAAACTAAACCGAGCGGCCCTCCAAATAAAAAGCCAAAAAACGCGCCCAAAATTTTGCCAAATATTTGCATTATGTGTTCTCTATCTATGAATTTTATCTGAGTAACGCTGTCTGATGATGCTGAATGCTAATATTTCCTTTATCATAAGGAAAATGCTTTATTAATTGGATTGATACTAGATCAACCCTTCATCTAGTGACACAGGATAGTTCAACTTCATGCAATCTTTTTCCCGCACCTTGTTAGCCGCGTCTATAAGTACGGCATTATACGTGTCGACAACTCAAGCTGAAACAATCACCGATAGTAGTGTGCAGGAAATGCCCTCTATAGATCAATGCTTGATCGAGCCCGCTGCAGAAAACGAGACACAGCTACCCGCTCATGTTGAGTCAGATCGCTTAGAAGCTATCAATGGTGACAAGGCAATATATTCGGGTGACGTAAGAGTTACGCAAGGGAACAAGATCATCCTTGCTGATAATGTGACCCTACACCAACAAGAAAATATCGTTGTAGCTGAAGGCAACGTAAACTTTAGTGATGGCCAAATAAAATCCATTTCCGATAAAGCGACAAATAATCTAAATACTGATCAAATCGAATTAGAGAACACTCAATATCAGTTTCTTTGTGAACCAGGCCGAGGAGATGCCCAATATATATCTCGCACTGGCAAAGCGGTTTATACCATGGAAGACGGATCTATCACATCCTGTCCACTTGGTGATAAATCATGGAGGTTAAAAGCCTCTAGTATTGAACTAGATCAAGATGAAGAAGAAGCCACATTCTACAATCCGCGTTTTGAAATTCTAGATGTTCCTGTTTTCTATCTGCCGTATCTCACCGTTCCAGTGGGTGATAAACGTAAAACTGGCTTTTTGTACCCAACGATTTCATACGGCTCTAGTGATGGTTTCGAAACCGAAGTACCATTTTATTGGAATATAGCACCAAACTACGATCTACTTATCACAACTAAATATATGGCAGAACGTGGAACGCAACTGAATAACGAGTTCCGTCATTTAAGTGATTTTGGTGAAAGTAACTTAAAGTTTGAGTTCCTAGAAAGTGATGATAAATACCCGGAACAAGGCAGTCGTTGGGGTGGGCAGTTCAACTTTGAAGGGATCTATCAACAAGCATGGAAGTTTGACATCGACTATTCAAAGGTTAGTGATGTTAATTATTTTTCAGATGTGGATTCAAATATCGGTAATAGAGAAGACGGTCAGCTTTTACAATCAGGACAAGTTACTTACCGATCTCTAAACTGGGATGCATCCATCGCAGTTCGTGACTTCCAAGTACTTACCGATGGAGATAACCAAGCCTATCGTTTAATGCCGCAGCTAACATTTAACTATTACGCTCCTATTATATGGGACTCTGTAGAGGTGGATATGATTAGTCATATCTCTCAATTTGATACAGATGCAAAAGGAAAACCAACAGCAACACGATTGCACATAGAACCAGGGTTAAAAGTACCATTAAGTACAACTTGGGGTACATGGACAACCGAGGCTCGCCTACTTGGAACATACTATAACCAAGACCTGAGTGGTGTGGATACATCTGTAGCAGAGTATGCTGATTTAGAAGAAAGTGTTAGCAGAGTTATACCCGAATTTAGAAGTCATGCAGGTATTGTACTTGAGCGCGACACTACATTAATGAACGGGTACACACAAACTCTTGAACCACAAGTTCAATACCTTTACGTTCCCGAAGAAGAACAAAATAACATTGCTCGCTACGATACTACTCTTTTACAGACAGATTATTACGGCTTATTTAGAAGTAGGAAATACAGTGGGGTTGATTTTATAGCGGCTGCAAATCAGCTAAGCTATGGTGCGTCTTCTCGCTTCTTTGATGACGAGTACAAGGAACGTCTTAATATTTCTTTCGGTCAAATTTTTTATATCGATAAAGAAACAAAGCAATCAACTGGCAACAACGATTCAACAGAAAAATCTAATTATTCATCCTGGGCAGTTGAGGTCGACTTTAATTACGATGACTACCTTTTTTACCATGGTGGCGTTCAATACGATATCGATTCAGCAGAAATGCAACTAGCTAATAGTACAATTGAATATCGAATAGACAGTAACGGTTTTGTTCAAGCAAACTACCGCTACGTCACTAAAGAGTACATTGAAGATAATGTCGGCGAGACAATTACTAATATTGATGAGATTACACGGGAAGGTATCTCACAAGCAGGTTTAGTCACAGGTTACCAATTCACTCCGAAATGGTACGCCAGCGCCCAGTACTACCATGATATGAACGAAAACATTGCTATCGAGTGGTTAGCTAACCTGCGCTATAAAGATGATTGTTGGTACGTGGGAGTTACCTATAGCAACGAACTCCGAAGCTGGACTGGTAGCGGCTATTCAGACATTAATGCTGACCCTGTCTACGAAAACAACTTTAGTGTCAATTTTGGTATTGTGGGCTTCGGTACATCGGCGGGATCGGGATCAAACGTTTCAGGCTTTGATAGCTCTGGAAACTCTTTAGAATACGGCCGCCCATTCTTCTTAAACAACTAATTTTCTTTACTGATAAAACATCAGTAAATTTAAAGGATTACACATGACATTGTGGAAACGCACATTAATTGCCATCGCAGCAGCTTGCACTGTATCAGTAAGCTACGCAGCGCCGGTCGAGCTAGACAGCGTAAAAGTTATCGTTAACGAAGGCGTGATCTTACAAAGTGACATCGATGCTTCAATGAAGACGCTGCGCGCAAATGCTAAGAAAAGCGGCCAAACACTACCATCGCAAGACGTGCTCAATGAGCAAGTGCTTGAAAAGCTGATCATCGATACCATTCAAACACAAGAAGCAGAGCGTATTGGGGTTCGTATCGATGATGCTCGACTTGATCAAGCAATCGAAGGCATCGCGAAAGACAACAACCAGACTGTAGAACAACTTACCGCATCGGTTGCGGAAGAAGGCCTTAGTTACAATGCATTTCGCGAACAAGTAAGAAAAGAGATTGCGGCAAGTGAAGCGCGTAACGCCTTAGTGCGTCGTCGTATCAACATTCTTCCAGCTGAAGTCGATAACCTTGCGGATATCTTGGCGCAAGAGACTAACGCGACCGTTCAATACAAAATCGGACACATCCAACTTCGCTTTAATGATGACCAAACCAAAGAAGAGCTAGAAGCTCAAGCTAAAGAAGTGGTTGAGGAACTTAACTCAGGCAAAGATTTCAGCACCATGGCTTATACTTATTCAAAAGGCCCTAAAGCGCTACAAGGTGGTGACTGGGGTTGGATGCGTAAAGAAGAGATGCCTACCATTTTTGCAGACCAAATCAAAATGCAGAATAAAGGCAGCATCATCGGTCCTTTCCGAAGCGGCGTTGGTTTCCATATTCTGAAAATTGAAGATGTAAAAGGCTTGGAAACGGTAGCGGTGACGGAAGTTAATGCTCGTCATATCCTAATTAAACCGACCGTAATCTTAAGTGACGACGGTGCCAAGGAGCAACTTGAAGAAATCACGCGTCGTGTAAACGCGGGTGAAGCGAGCTTTGGTGAACTTGCGCAGCAATACAGCCAAGATCCAGGCTCTGCAGTGCAAGATGGTGAACTAGGCTACCAAACACCGGATTTGTATGTACCTGAATTTAAGCACCAAGTAGAAACGCTACCTGAAGGTAAGATCAGCGCACCATTTAAAACCGTGCATGGCTGGCACATTGTTGAAGTACTAGACCGTCGAGAAGTAGACCGTACCGATTCAGCTTTGAAAAACAAAGCTTACCAAATTCTATTTAACCGTAAGTTCAACGAAGAAGCTGGCGCTTGGCTGCAAGAAGTAAGAGCAAGTGCCTTTGTTGAAATGGTTGAGGATGACCAAGATGACAACTAAACGCCTTGTCATTACGGCAGGTGAACCAGCGGGAATTGGGCCAGATTTGACTCTCGCCTTATCCCAAGAAAGCTGGCCACATCAGCTCGTCGTTTGTGCCGATAAAACCCTACTAGCAGAGCGAGCTGAAATGTTAGGGATCGAGGTTGAGCTGTTGGATTACGACTCAACTGCACCCAAGCAACCTCAACGCTCCGGAACACTAGTTGTGAAACACGTTCCACTGGCTGAAACTGCCGTAGCTGGCCAACTCAATGAAGCGAACGGCCATTACGTATTAAATACTTTAGAAACCGCAGCAATTGGCTGTATGAATGATGAATTTGATGCTATTGTCACCGGCCCTGTTCACAAGGGTGTAATTAACCGAGCTGGCGTTGCTTTTAGCGGCCATACCGAGTTCTTTGCAGAGAAGTCCAATACACCACTGGTGGTGATGATGTTGGCAACAGAAGGGCTGCGTGTTGCGCTAGTAACAACGCACATCCCACTAGCTTATGTATCTCAAGCAGTGACCGAAGACAGATTAGAGCAAATTATTGCAATTCTGAATAAAGATTTGGTTGAAAAATTTGCTATTGAGAAACCAACTATCTACGTGTGTGGCTTGAATCCACATGCTGGTGAAGATGGTTGCTTGGGACGTGAAGAGATAGAAACCATCACCCCGACGTTAGAAAAAATTCGCCAAAAAGATGGCATCAATTTAGTTGGCCCATTGCCAGCAGATACCATCTTTAATGAAAAATATTTGCAAGATGCAGATGCTGTTTTAGGTATGTATCACGACCAAGTACTCCCGGTATTGAAATACAAAGGGTTTGGTCGCTCAGTGAACATCACGCTTGGCTTACCGTTTATTCGCACATCAGTCGACCACGGTACCGCCTTAGACTTGGCAGGGAAAGGCCAAGCCGATACAGGGAGCTTTAGAACAGCGCTCACGCACGCCATTGAATTAGTAGAGAAAAAGCAATGAGAAATGATGTCCACTTAGGGCACAAAGCGCGTAAACGTTTTGGTCAAAACTTCCTTAACGATCCATACATTATTGATGGCATCGTATCGAGCATTAACCCACTACCAGGTCAAAACTTGGTAGAGATCGGTCCTGGTCTAGGCGCAATTACTGAGCCAGTGGGTAAGCTTGTCGATAAATTTACCGTTATCGAATTGGATAGAGACCTAGCTGAACGTCTTCGCAACCATCCCGATCTGGCTGATAAGCTAACGATCTATGAAGGCGATGCAATGAAGTTCGATTTCGAACAACTTGTTAAGCCAAACAACAAGCTACGTATTTTCGGTAACTTGCCATACAACATCTCGACACCATTGATGTTCCACCTTTTTGAGTTCCATAAAGACGTGCAAGACATGCACTTCATGCTTCAAAAAGAAGTGGTTAACCGATTAGCGGCCGGCCCAGGTACTAAAGCTTATGGTCGTCTTACGGTAATGGCTCAATACTACTGTAAAGTGACGCCTGTGCTAGAAGTGCCACCAACGGCCTTCGTTCCGCCACCGAAAGTAGATTCTGCAGTAGTACGCCTACAGCCATACGAAGTGCTACCTTACCCGGCAAAAGATCTGAAATGGCTAGATCGTGTATGTCGTGAAGGCTTTAACCAGCGTCGTAAAACGGTTCGTAACTGCTACAAGAGCCTAATCGACAAGGAAGTACTTGAAGAGTTGGGTGTTAACCCAGGCATGCGTCCTGAGAATTTAACGCTCGAGCAGTTTGTCGACATGGCAAACTGGTTGTACGACACTCACAGCGCTGACAAATAATTCTAAAAGGCTCCTACACTTCGGTGAGGAGCCTGTTTTTTATGTAATACTTTAAAGTATACCAACAACAAAAGGTGCGAATATGGATATATCTACGCCTTGTATCAAATGTCAGGTTCACTCTAAATACATAGAGGAACAATCTGAACCAACGAAGAACCGCTACGTCTTCGCCTACATCATTACCATCAAAAACCTCAGCAAAACAACGGTTCAACTCATGTCTCGCCGCTGGCTGATTACCGACTCCAACGGCAAACAACTCACCATAGAAGGTGATGGCGTGGTTGGGCAACAACCCGTGATTGAGGCCAACGACGAATACACTTACACCAGTGGTACCGTCATCGAAACTCCTGTGGGTGTTATGCAAGGTCATTATGTGATGACAGATAACAAAGGCATCGACTTCATAACTGAAGTGGATCCATTTAGACTCGCGATCCCTAATATTCTTAATTAGCCGTACATCTGTATCTACAGGAAATTATTGTGTCGAATTATATTGTCGGAGACATCCAAGGGTGCTTCGACGAACTTCAATTACTGCTTGAAATCGTCAACTTTGACAAACAACAAGATACCTTATGGGTCGCTGGTGATTTAGTCGCTCGAGGTCCTAAATCATTGGAGACACTACGCTTTATTCGTAGCCTAGGTGACGCAGCTAAGGTTGTATTAGGCAACCATGACTTGCATCTACTTGCGGTTTCCTTAGGCCTCTTTTCAGCTAAAGCAAAAGATAAGACTCAACCTATTCTTGATGCGGAAGACCGTGAACAGTTGCTCGAATGGTTAAGACAACAGCCTTTAATTCAGGAGCATCCAGAGTTCGTGCTGTCTCATGCTGGTATCTCACCTCAATGGGATCTAGAGCGAGCACGGATTGAAAATCTGGAAATAGCTGATTTATTAAAATCCGATCAGTGGCAATGGCTTATCGAGAATATGTACAGCAACACGCCTGACTTATGGCGTGAAAATTTAGAAGGGATTGAGCGCTATCGCTATGTGATCAACAGCCTTACTAGAATGCGATTCTGTTTTACTGATGGTCGACTCGATATGGCCTGTAAACTTCCACCAAACGAAATTACAACTGAGCCGTTAGTGCCTTGGTTTGACCTACCACAACGTATAAAGCTGGATAAAACAGTTATTTTTGGACACTGGGCTGCGCTAGAAGGTTACTCAGGAAAAGATGTGATTGGACTTGATACTGGGTGTGTGTGGGGGGGAGACTTGACGATACTTCGCTGGGAAGACAAACAGTTTTTCACTCAAAAAGCGCTATAGAAACACGAGATAAAGAGCGGATGCGGGATGCGCGTGAACGAGTACCGAAAAGCGATAAAGCCAAAAGCAGAAAGAGAATTCCTTCTTTGCCTTTCGCATCAGATACGAGAAGCTTGCGCTAGCTGGGCACAGTAACGCAAGCATTTTCATAGCCTAACTCTTAATAACCACCGTTAACGCTCGAGAACCACAAACTCCATATTGTGCTTGTTTTTCTCATCCGCTTGATAAGTATCATTAAAGCTCTGCTTCCAACCTTCTCCCCAGTCTGGGAATTGAGTATCACCATCCACATCAAAATCGATATAAGTCAGGTATAACTTGTTCGCTTTTGGTAAGCAGCTTTCATAGATTGAACCGCCACCGATGATCATCACTTCATCAACATCACTTACCAGCTCTAGTGCTTTTTCAATCGAAGTTACCGTCGTTACGCCTTCGATTTCTAAACTCTCGTCGCGGCTAATTACAACGTTCAGCCTCCCCGGTAAAGGACGTCCAATTGAATCGTAAGTCTTACGTCCCATCACGACAGGTTTGCCCATCGTTGAGCGTTTAAACCATGCGAAATCTGCAGGTAAATGCCAAGGCATCTGATTGTCTTTACCAATTACACGGTTGTTTGCCATTGCCGCTATCATGCTGATGATCATAAATCGAAAGTCCTGTCCTTACTTAAAAATGAAGTTGAAGCTAGACGATAGGTCTACGACGGTAGAATAACAGCCCAGGCACTGCTAAGCCAACCGCAAGCCCTGCGATAATGAACATCGATTTCAAAAAGTTCTCCATCAACAATGCCAATAGTTCTGGGTTGTATCCGGCTCGGTTAATCTCAACCATAGCAATCATCGCCTTAAAGGCAAACACGCCAGGGACCATCGGAATCAAGGCTGCAACCGTAAATACTTTCGGGTGCGCTAACAATTTATGCGACCAATGCACCCCTATCATACCTACCAATGTAGCAGCAAAGAACGTCGCCCATTCAATGGGAATGCCGAAATGCATCATTAAGTAACGGCTACCGTGGCCAATGGATCCTCCGAGAGCACAATAAATTAATGCTCGTTGCGGGACGTTAAACACCAATGCAAAACCAACCGCAGGAATCGCAGCAAAAAACATGTCGTTGAGTAACCCAATAAAAAGTTCAAAAATAGTCATTAGTTCACCCACCCCCATACGTCAGATAGGCTCATAGCTGCGACAATACCTAAGCTTGTAGCCAACGTTAATAAACTGGCCATGGTGAAGCGTGCGAGACCCATATTAATGTGGCCTTTAAGCATATCTGCTACGGAGTTAATCAAAGGAAAACCGGGCACTAGCATCAATACTGACGAAGCCATCACGATAGTGGGTTGACCACCAATATTGTAGAGCACTGCCTGAGCTGAAATGGTGGTGGTGACAAAAGCGGTAATAGCGAAATTTAATAACGGATTGAAATGGCGATGACCGATCTCTTGTCTCACGATCATACCGCAAGCCGAAGCTATAAACGTCATCATAAAGACATGCCAATCTCCGCCAGCAAGACGGCTAAAAGAAGCACACGATAGCCCTATCATTACGACAACTAACCAACGGTTGTAGCGTTCAGGACTGATCCCTTGGATCTTCTTATAAGCTAAATCATAATCAAGAATCCCTTTCTCCATCATGATACACACACGTTGAATCTCGGTTATCACCTGCATATTAATGCCACGATCAGCGCAACTTCGAGTCGTCGTTATGCAATGATCATCCATTACTGTTGTCACAACCAATGCATTGGCTGACAGTGCAACTTCAACCTCATTCACCCCACAAGCAATACCGATACGGCGCATTATGTCACCGACCAATGTGCTCTCGGCGCCATGAGCTAATAACATTTGTCCTGATTGAGCGACTAACCTTGAGATCGCTCTTTGTTTTGATGCCATGATTTCCTTCCCATAGGCGTTAATTATCTAAAGATAAATTTTGCATAAAAAACAGCAAGACGTCATGATTTAGATACAAAAAAACCGCAATTTTCATTGCGGTTTAATAAAACTATCAGCGTATCTTAGAAAAAGCGACCAAAGTGCTTATAAGAAACTACGAGGATTATTAATCACGAACATAGATAACATGACCATCATCTTCTTCGTCATCCCAATCATCCCAGTCGTCGTCATCTTCAGTAACGACATTCTTACCGGCCATCGCATCTTTATGGTAGTCATCCCACATAAAGTTAACTTTTTCTTCTTCTTCAATTGCTTCAACTTCACGAGGTAGGTTCTCCATGAACTCACCCAGTTTAAAGCAAAGATCTTTGGTACCGATCTTGTTTACAGCAGAGATCTTGAAGTACTCGCCTTCCCAACCCAAAGCTTCGACGATTTCTTGAATCTTTTCGTCAGCTTCTTCTTCAGGCATTAGGTCAACTTTATTGAACACTAACCAACGAGGTTTCTGTGCAACTTTCTCACTGTATTGCTCAAGTTCATCGATGATCGTCAGTGCATTCTGAATAGGATCAGAACCATCGATCGGCAAAATATCGATCATATGCAGAAGAACGCGACAACGCTCAAGGTGCTTCAAGAAACGAATACCAAGACCAGCGCCATCAGCTGCGCCTTCGATCAAGCCAGGGATATCGGCAACGACGAAACTCTTCTCAGGGACAACACTTACCACACCTAAGCTAGGAATTAGCGTCGTAAACGGGTAATCAGCCACTTTTGGTTTTGCAGCAGATACTGAGCGAATAAACGTAGATTTACCAGCGTTTGGCAAGCCAAGCATACCAACATCCGCGAGCAGAAGAAGCTCTAAACGTAGTTCGCGAACTTCACCTTTAGTACCCATTGTCTTTTGACGAGGAGCACGGTTAACAGACGACTTAAAACGCGTGTTACCAAGACCGTGCCAACCACCTTTACCAACCATGACTTTCTTGCCATGCTCAGCAACTTCAGCAACGATTTCATTAGTGTGGATATCAACAGCGCGAGTACCTACTGGTACTTTCATTGTCATATCTTTACCACGTTTACCAGTACAGTTACCACCGCGGCCATTTTCGCCACGCTCAGCATTGTAAAAACGTTGGAAACGGTAATCGATCAGTGTGTTTAAGTTTTCATCCGCTTGAATGTAAACATCACCACCATCACCGCCATCACCGCCGTCAGGACCACCTTTAGCGACGAATTTTTCGCGCCAAAAGCTTACTGTACCATTACCGCCATCACCGGCTTCTATTTTTACTGATGCTTCATCAACGAATTTCATTTTTTAACTCCGCACTTACGTTGCGTTACCACTCATCAAGGAGTGATATAAATTCTAGCAGATCCGTGTTTAGATCGATCACCTAAGATCTAGATCGATCTGCAACCAAGGAACAAATAAGGAGAGGTTCTTTGCTTTCTGTATCCTAAAAAACAAACGGCTTCTTAATAAAACCAAACTGTTTCTCAAAAATAAAACGGCTTCTCAAAACCAAACAAGAGCGTCTACTTTTTTATTCTCGCTATAAATAAAAAACCCTGCCGAATCGGCAGGGCTTTTGAATTCAGCTTGAAAGCTAGTATAAATAATCTAATAAAAGATTAAATTACTCAGCTTCGATGCTTACAAACTTACGGTTTTTAGGACCTTTTACTGCAAATTTCACTTTACCTTCAGTAAGAGCGAAAAGAGTATGGTCTTTACCGATGCCAACGTTTGTGCCAGCGTGGAACTTAGTACCACGTTGACGAACGATGATGTTACCTGCAAGAACAGATTCACCACCAAAACGCTTAACACCAAGACGTTTGCTTTCTGAATCGCGGCCGTTATTAGTAGAACCGCCAGCTTTTTTATGTGCCATTGTTAAACTCTCCTAATACTTAAGCGTTAATGCCAGTGATTTTCACTTCTGTGAACCACTGACGGTGACCAGCTTGCTTACGCGAGTGCTTACGACGACGGAACTTAACGATTTTTACTTTATCGCCACGACCGTGTTGTACTACTTCTGCAGTAACTTTGCCACCTTCAACAAGAGGTGCACCAACAGCGATTTCTTCGCCGTTAGCAACAAGAAGAACTTTATCAAATTCTACAGTTGCACCAGTTTCAACGTCTAATTTCTCTAAACGAAGTGTTTGACCTTCGCTTACTCGGTGTTGTTTGCCACCAGATTGGAAAACAGCGTACATATTTTACTCCGCTTTTTCCGCACAGCCTATGGTTGTTAATTCTACAACTCGGGTGTGCGCTAAACTAATCAATAGGGCGCAGATTCTACGGGAATCATGCCGCTATGACAAGCCATATTTTTAAAATATTGGCGAAAACATGTTCGCCAAAGAAAAGTGCGGCAATGATGCCTTTAAGTGATGTATTAATCAACGTTTTTTAGTGTATTATTCAACAATTAAATACAACGTATAAGCCTTACAGGGTCTAACTTCAGCCGGATGAACAATGGATTTTAAAGCTATCCAAACGCTTACTGCCAATGATATGGCAAAAGTGAATGAAACAATTCAAGCCCAACTTAATTCTGACGTAAGTTTAATCAACCAGCTTGGTTTTTATATCGTTAGCGGTGGTGGCAAACGCCTACGTCCTTTGCTTGCTCTTTTATCTGCTCGTGCACTTGGTTATCAAGGTGAAGCTCATATCACCTCAGCAGCTTTTATCGAGTTTATTCACACAGCTACCCTTCTCCATGATGATGTCGTCGACGAATCGGACATGAGACGCGGTAAAGCGACAGCCAACGCAGCTTTTGGTAATGCCGCTAGCGTTTTGGTGGGTGACTTTATCTACACTCGCTCGTTCCAGATGATGACAACGCTAGGATCCTTAAAGATCCTTGAGTTAATGAGTGAAGCAGTTAACGTGATTGCCGAGGGTGAAGTTCAACAATTAATGAACTGTAATAACCCAGACACCACAGAAGAAAGTTACATGCAGGTCATCTACTCGAAGACAGCTCGCTTGTTTGAAGCTGCAACGCAAATCGGTGCAATTCTTAGCGAATCATCACCTGAAATCGAAACGGCTATGCAAAACTACGGTAAATACCTAGGCACTGCATTCCAATTGATTGATGATGTGATGGATTACACTGCTGATGGTAAAGAGATGGGTAAGAACGTTGGTGACGATCTTGCCGAAGGCAAACCAACACTGCCTCTACTTTACGCAATGCACAATGGTTCTCCTGAACAAACCAGCATGATTCGAGAAGCGATTGAAAAAGCCAATGGTATGGAGCGTCTCGACGACATTATGGCTGTTATGAAAGAGACAGGCTCGTTAGAGTACACAACAAATAAAGCCTACGAAGAAGCAGATAAAGCGATTGCTGAACTTTCTGTACTTCCAGATTCAGAATATAAGCAGGCTTTAACCACGCTCGCACACTTAGCAGTTAAACGCAGCAAGTAAGCAGGTTAATAGACAACTCGCTTCTAGCTTCTATATAAATAACAAAAAAGAGCCGGTTGGCTCTTTTTTTGATCCTGTTAGATATAACTCCGGGTTTCAATATCGACTCGATTCTAATGATAAAGGTAATTGCGCTTCGATCTCTTCAAGTTCTTCCAATGGAACCGCATATTGCTTATGACTATTGTACGACTCAAATAAAGCGAACTGCTCTTGCTCATCGATAACCAATATCTTGCCCAAGCGACCTAGATAGTTAACATTCATTCCTTTTTGTACTCTAGTCATCGTTCAATACCCTAATTCTTCGTGGTTATAAAAGTATTACGAGCGGGTTGAATGCAAGGATCAAAAAAGCCGATCATAATGATCGGCTCTTATTAACTATCTTTTAGCTGAGTTAAATGGTGTCCCGCTTACTTAGCGAATTCAACACCGATCTCAATATCGCCATTTAGCGTTTCTAGCATGCTGTCTAATGCGTTGCGTTCGAAGTCGCTCAGTTCACCGTAGCTAAGGATCGCTTCTGCGCCCTCTTTGCCAAGTTTAACTGGTTGTGCGAAGAATGGTGCGTGCTCGCCTTCACCTTCAACATATGCACATTCAATTACGTTCTCTTCGCCTTGAAGCGCTTTCACTAGAGCAAGACCGAAACGACATGCCGCTTGACCCATAGATAGTGTTGCACTGCCGCCGCCAGCTTTAGCTTCTACTACTTCAGTACCCGCATTTTGGATACGAGTTGTTAGCGCTGCGATTTCTTCATCAGTAAACTCTACGCCTTCAACTTGAGAAAGTAGAGGAAGGATCGTTACACCTGAGTGACCGCCGATAACAGGAACACGGATGTCGCTTGGATCTTTATCTTTCAGCTCAGCAACAAACGTTTCAGAACGAATAACATCAAGAGTAGTAATACCGAATAAACGACGCTTGTCGTAAACGCCCGCTTTCTTAAGTACTTCAGCAGCGATTGGTACTGTTGTGTTTACTGGGTTAGTGATGATACCAACACAAGCAGTAGGACAAGTAACTGCGATTTTCTCTGCAAGAGACTTAACAATGCCAGCGTTCACATTGAAAAGATCCGCACGATCCATACCAGGCTTACGAGCAACACCCGCAGAAATAAGCACAACATCCGCACCTTCTAGTGCTGGTGTTGGATCTTCACCCGCGTAACCTTTGATCGAAACAGGTGTTGGGATATGGCTAAGATCGGCAGCGACACCCGGTGTTACCGGAGCGATGTCGTAAAGTGCAAGATCTGAACCAGCAGGTAGGCGGTTCTTTAGTAGTAGGGCTAGGGCTTGACCGATGCCACCAGCGGCACCAATAACAGCTACTTTCATTGTTATTCTCCTTGAGAGATTTCTCTTATAAATTCTTGGTAGGGTAGTTCTTGAGCTAAATTATGGTTAAAAAAATATATTAATCACAAAGTGATTACAATCAATTAACGCCAGCTTTGCGACTTCGCGCAAGTCAATAAAACCGTGCTACACAGCAAGTTCGCATTATGGCGATAATCGACTGAAATAACAAAATAAGTCGCCACTAATAACACATTATTCTATTAAATTTTTACAGTGATATGACTAACAAATTGCCGTGATACTTTAGCTAAAATTGAATATGTATGCGAGAATATGCAAACATCTTTGTTAATGAATAAGAATGACATATGCGCAATACAGAAAAACAAGACAACTTAGTTCGTGCTTTTAAATCATTACTAAAAGAAGAACGTTTTGGTTCGCAAGGCGAGATTGTCGATGCCCTCAAACATGAAGGTTTTGAAAGTATCAACCAATCTAAAGTTTCGCGTATGTTAACTAAGTTTGGTGCAGTTCGAACTCGTAATGCAAAAATGGAGATGGTTTACTGTCTTCCTGCTGAACTTGGTGTTCCGACAGTTTCTAGCTCTCTGAGAGAATTAGTATTAGATATCGACCACAACAATGCATTGGTGGTGATACACACCGGCCCAGGTGCGGCGCAGCTTATTGCTCGTTTATTGGACTCATTAGGTAAGTCGGAAGGTATATTAGGTGTCGTTGCAGGCGATGATACTATCTTCATCACGCCAACCTTGTCAGTTACCACGAAGCAATTGTTTGATTCTGTGTGCGAACTGTTTGAATACGCAGGATAATTGGTCACAGTTTCATAACCATCAACCTGATTAATGGATCACGAACACCAATTCGCTTCGTGATCCAAATCACATCCTAGAATATCTATCTCCCCCTCTTCAAACACCACTAAACCATTGATTTTAAAAAACTCAGTAGCAAATCAAACACAAGATCTAACCGTCATTTGTTAGATTTTTTAGCTATATCTTTTAACATTTGAGTAATTTTCTGCCAATTTTTGATATTATTCAGCCACTTTTTCATCACATGGATTGAAAAAGGTGCCGTTTCCAAATAGGAAACTCCAGAAACGACTACACTTGTTTCAGGGTTAATAATGAATAAAGGAAGGGAAATTCATGGCATTTACCAAACTTATTAAAGTTGGGGCTATTGCAGCTGCTGTAATGGGCGCTGGCGCAGTTAACGCTCAAGAGTTCATCACAATTGGTACAGGTTCAGTAACGGGTGTTTACTACCCAACTGGTGGTGCTATTTGTAAGCTTGTGAACAAAGGCCGCAAAGACCACAACATTCGTTGTTCTGTAGAATCTACTGGTGGTTCGATCTACAACGTTAACACCATCCGTGCTGGTGAACTAGATTTCGGTGTTGTTCAATCGGACTGGCAATACCACGGCTACAACGGTACAAGTAAATTCAAAGATCAGGGCGAATACAAAAAACTTCGCGCTATGTTCTCTCTACATACAGAACCGTTCAACATCATCGCTCGTACCGATGCTGGTATCAACAATGTGTCTGACCTAGCAGGTAAGCGTGTAAACATTGGGAACCCAGGCTCTGGTGACCGTGCAACGATGGGTGTTGTAATGGACGCTATGGGTTGGACTAACGATAGCTTCAAGCTTGCTTCTGAACTTAAAGGTTCTGAGCGTTCACAAGCTCTTTGTGACAACAAGATTGATGCATTCATCTACATGGTTGGTCACCCGAACGGATCAATCAAAGAAGCAACGACTTCTTGTGATGCAAAACTGGTTTCTGCAACTGGTCCACAAATCGACAAGATCGTAGCTGAAAACCCATACTACGCATACAGCACAGTTCCAGCTGGCATGTACCGTGGTACAGATGCTGACGTAAACAGCTTCGGTGTTGCTGCAACTATGGTAACAACGTCTGACGTTTCTGATGAAGTCGCATACAACGTTGCTAAAGCGGTATTTGAAAACTTCGCTACATTCAAACGCCTGCACCCAGCATTTGCGAACCTGAAGAAAGAAGACATGGTTAAAGCGGGTATCTCAATCCCTCTTCACCCTGGCGCAGTAAAATACTACAAAGAAGTAGGCCTTCTAAAGTAATTCTACTTTAAGCCTGCTCTACCAATAAGGAGGCATGTCCTCCTTATTGGCTTTTCACGTTTTATAAAAATAACCCAAGTGAAAAGAGACAAACCTTTAAGTTTCTCCAATTTGGCGAACTTACCTTCGTATCAAGCCTAAGACAAAGACGAACAAAAAACGCATTTCCCTATCCATTCGCTACACTAGATAGGAAATAAATAACGTCTCGTTGTTCGTAAGAAAGGCAGACCATCAATAATAAGGATAAAGTACATGACGCAGATAACATCACCGTCTCCAGATGTGCAAGAAATGGTGGCACAATCAGACACTGGTGCGCGTAGCCCTCGCGGTATCCAAGGCCGTATTTTATGGTTTGTGCCTCTATGTTGGTCACTGTTCCAACTTTGGTATGCATCTCCGCTGCCGTTCATTTTTAACTTCGCAATTTTAAACGACACTGAAGCTCGAGCAATTCATCTTACGTTTGCCATCTTCCTAGCCTTTACCGCTTATCCAGCCATGAAAAATTCACCTCGGGATAGAATTCCTGCGGTCGACTGGATATTAGCGCTGGTTGGTAGCTTTTCAGCTTCGTATATCTATATTTTCTATACTCAACTCGCTGAACGTTCAGGCGCACCGACAACATTCGATATTGTTGCTGCTGTATTTGGTATGGTTCTACTGCTTGAAGCAACACGACGCGCTTTAGGTCCACCTCTTATGGTTGTGGCTGCAGTCTTCCTACTTTACACCTTTGGCGGTCCACACATGCCAGACGTTATCGCCCATAAAGGTGCAAGCCTGAACAAGGCAATGTCGCATCTGTGGCTAACAACTGAAGGTGTATTCGGTGTTGCTCTTGGCGTATCAACGTCATTCGTATTCTTGTTTGTACTGTTTGGTGCAATGCTAGAGCGTGCAGGCGCTGGTGCTTACTTCATCAAAGTCGCATTCTCCTTGCTTGGCCACATGAAGGGCGGTCCAGCGAAAGCAGCCGTTGTTGCATCTGGCCTATCAGGTCTAGTGTCGGGTTCATCTATCGCTAACGTGGTAACCACGGGTACTTTTACCATCCCCCTGATGAAAAGAGTCGGATTCTCAGGTGAAAAAGCCGGAGCTGTAGAAGTTGCCGCTTCAACCAATGGTCAGCTAACGCCACCAATCATGGGTGCTGCTGCATTCTTGATGGTTGAATATGTGGGTATCTCGTATGTAGAAGTGATTAAAGCGGCACTATTGCCTGCTCTTATCTCTTACATCGCCCTGATTTACATTGTTCACTTAGAAGCATGTAAAGCAGGTATGACAGGCCTACCTCGTCGCCACACGCCAACTATCGTACAGAGCCTACTGTCTTTCACTGGCACCATTTTAGGTCTTTGTGTCATCAGTGCTGCGGTTTACTACGGTGTCGGTTGGACGAAAGATGTCTTTGGCGATGCAGCAACCCCAATTGTTACCGTTGCTCTATTGATCGCTTATGTAGCCTTGGTTCGAGTTTCAGCAAAATATGCGGCTGAAGGCGGCATGGACATCGATGCAGAGCTAACAGAAGTACCCGATCCAGGCCCTACCATTAAGTCTGGTTTACACTTTCTATTGCCTATCGTAGTTCTTGTTTGGTGTCTGACTGTAGAGCGTTTCTCTCCAGGTCTTTCAGCCTTCTGGGCAACGGTATTCATGATCTTCATTTTGATCACACAGCGTCCTTTGATGACTCTGATGAACAAATCGGACGATCTTGCAGAGCAGACTAAAGCCGGTTTCGTTGACTTATTAGAGAGCTTGGTTTCAGGCGCGCGCAACATGATCGGTATCGGTGTAGCAACAGCTGCTGCAGGTACAGTTGTCGGTGTGGTAACTCTGACAGGTATCGGCTTGGTAATGACGGACTTCGTTGAGTTCATCTCAGGCGGTAGCATCATTCTTATGCTGCTATTCACTGCGGTAATCAGCTTAATCTTAGGTATGGGCTTACCAACAACGGCAAACTACATCGTTGTATCAACGCTGATGGCTCCGGTCATTGTTACCTTAGGCGCGGCGCATGGCCTGATCATCCCTCTGATTGCAGTTCACTTATTCGTGTTCTACTTCGGTATCTTAGCCGATGATACACCTCCGGTTGGCTTGGCAGCCTTTGCGGCCGCCGCGATTGCAAAATCAGACCCGATCCGTACTGGTATTCAAGGCTTTACCTATGATATTCGGACCGCGATCTTGCCATTCATGTTCATCTTCAATACCCAACTACTGTTGATGGGCATTGATTCTTGGTGGCATCTATTCCTCACTATCTTCTCTTCTGTGACCGCGGTACTTATCTTTGCAGCTGCAACGCAAGGTTGGTGGTTTACCAAGAACAAATGGTGGGAAACGATCCTATTATTGGTTCTAACTTTCTCTTTCTTCCGCCCTGGCTTCTGGTGGGACATGATTTATCCAGAGAAAGTTCTTTCACCTGGAGTTGAGATCGCTCAAATCACAGAAGGTCTATCTGTGGGACAATCTCTTGAGTTAAGAGTGGGTGGCGAAAACTTAGAAGGTGACTATTCTGAGAAGACGGTTCGCCTTCCATTTGAAGATTCTGCGACAACAAGTGAAGACCGCATTGCTTCAATGGGCTTAATGCTGACGAAATCTGAAGGCAAGATGATTGTCGATATGGTTGAATTCGGTAGCCCAGCAGAAGCGGCTGGCATTGACTTTGATTGGGAAATTAAATCAGTTATCCAAGACGCAGAAAGACCAATGAAAGAGTGGGTATTCTTACCATCCCTACTCATTTTGATTGGCTTAGCGATGAACCAAAGAAGGCGTGCTCGTAAGGATGAGATTAGCGCGTAATGGATAGAGCCAAGTAGCGCTCAACTCTATTTGGCTTTATTACATGGAAAGGATAATCACAGCGCTTGGTCAATACTAAGTGCTGATAAAAAAGAGAAAAACACATGTATAAACAAATCCTTGTTCCTGTTGATCTTAACGACAAAGGCTTTTCTGACAAAGCTGTTGAATTAGCGGTATGGCACGCAAAGCACAGTAATGCTGAAATCCATATTCTGAACGTACTACCTGGCATTCACATGTCGATGGTGGCGTCTTACTTCCCGAAAGATGCAGCGAATCAAATGAAGCTCGATGTAAAAAATCAGCTGAAAGAGTTTGCAGACAAGTACATCGACGATGAAGTGGTTTATAAGGTTCACGTTGCCGAAGGTAAAACCTACACAACGATTCTAGATTACGCAGAAAAGCTTGGGGCAGACCTGATTGTGATGCCTAGTCATAAGCGCTCGAAAATCGACAAAGTGGTACTGGGGTCAGTGGCGAGTAAAGTCCTACAGAATTCACCAATCAATGTATTGGTCATCAAACCTCAAGGCTAAGGCTTCTGGCAGATAAGCTAAGTCGAACTAAAGACAAAACATCTAAAAAGGTTGGCTCAAAGCCAACCTTTTTTATGTCTGAAGCTGAGCGTATAACCACTCTTACTGTGAATTAACTGACGAGATTCTGCGGCTTACCTGAAGCAAAGGCATCAATGTTATCTATCAAGATATCAGACAGCTTTTGAATTGAGCTATCACTGCCCCACGCTACATGTGGCGTTAATAGTAAATTTGGCAAATGACTATTAGCCAGTAATGGATTCGAGTTGTCAGCCGGTTCTTGTGTGAACACATCCATACCCGCGCCCGCAATCTCTTGATTTTTCAAAGCTTCAACTAAGGCTTGTTCATCCACGAGTCCACCGCGGCCAGCATTAACTAACACCGCATTTGGTTTCATCATTGCTAGCTCTCGCTCTGAAATCAGGTCTCGAGTCGCTTCGGTCAATGGACAATGTAAGCTGATTGCATCTGCTTGTTGTAACACCGTATCAAAAGGTAGATACCCTTCTCGACAAGAGTCAGCCCCTTTACGCTCAGCAAAGATGACATTCATACCAATTGCTTTAGCCAATATTGCTGTTGCTTGTCCTAAGCCACCACTACCGATTAAGCCTAATGTACTGCCTGCAACATCTTGAATCGGATGAGTAAAGAAGCAGAATTGTTGATCCTTTTGCCACTCGCCGGCTTCGATGTCTTGATGGTAACCAACGAGATTACGCTTTAACGCAAACAGCATCGCGATAACATGTTCAGGTACCGATTGAGTCGCGTAACCTTGCACGTTTGTCACTGCGATATTGTTACTCTTACAGTAGCCAACATCGACATTATTCACACCCGTTGCTGAAACGGCTATTAGCTTAAGTTGTTGTGCTTGAGCTAAATTCGATTCGTTGAGCACCACCTTATTGGTAATAACCACATCAGCGCCTTCAATTCGTTCAGACACTTGCTCCGGCGAAGTAAAATCATACTCAATCCACTGATGTTCAAAGCTGAGAGGTTTTAAATGAATTTGAGATGGGATGGTGGCTCGGTCGAGAAAGACCACTTTCAACTTCGGCATTGTACGTCCTTGTATTGGTATTGATTTAACCATTCTAAGCTTTTAGCTTGCTGTAGTCTGGAAGCTCTGGCGCAATTTCAAAGTGCTGTTCAATTTGCGGTGATGCTTGAGGGTAAAACTCACACGGAACAAAGGCTTTGAAAAGCTGATTATTAGCCGGATGATAAAAGCTCAGTTCACACGCGTGCAGAGCTAACCTGTCACTATAGTTAAACGCATCTGGCGTTGCATAAAACTCGTCGCCAACGATTGGATTTCCTAGTTCCATGCAGTGAACACGTAACTGATGAGAGCGGCCAGTGATCGGCAGCAACTTCAACAATGCCGTTTGAGCCTCTTGTCGCTCCACCACATAGTGAGTCTGTGATGGCTTGCCATCCTCGAAGCACACCTTTTGTCTTGGTCGATTTGGCCAATCACAAATGAGCGGTAGATCAATCAAACCTTCAGCTTCTTCTACTGAACCCCATACTCGGGCGTAATAGAGTTTGTGTGTCAGTCGATATTGAAATTGCTTCTTCAAATGACGCTCAGCTTGTTTGTGTTTAGCGAGCAGCATCAACCCCGATGTCGACATGTCCAGTCGATGCACCACCTGAATCTCCGCAAATTCCACAACCAACCGACTCCACATACTGTCGTAGTGCTCAGGCAATCTCCCCGGAACTGAAAGTAGGCCAGCAGGTTTGTTCACCACTAGAATATCGTCATCTTGATAAACAATATCAATCCACGGTTCACGTGGTGGTGTGTACTGTTCTAACGCCATTAAAGCCTCTTAATTACTAGTGAAAAAATAATTCACGGTTGATTCGTTTATTAATAAATACAATTTTCAACATTTTTGTACATAAAAGTTGACGACCTTACAAAACATGGTATTGATAGGGTAACGGATAATAAGAAGTCAGCATCAAAGGAAAAATGATGGAAAGTACGGTTAAAACTACCAGCACAAAAACACCAACCTCAGCTCCCCTATCAAGTTTAATTAAGTCTCTTGGCCCAGGCATTATGATGGCCGCAGCAGCTGTAGGTGGCTCTCACTTAGTCGCCTCAACCAAGGCTGGTGCGATTTATGGTTGGCAGCTAGCCGCGCTTATTATCCTCGTAAACATATTTAAGTACCCGTTCTTCAAAGCAGGTATCCAATACACACTAGGAACGGGTCAAAGCTTGGTGGAAGGTTACTCTAACCTAGGCCGCCCATACCTTGTGATCTTTTCGATACTGAGTGCTATTTCCGCAGTCGTGAATACCGCAGCCTTGCTGTTATTCAGTGCGAGCCTACTCAGTTACTTTATTCCTTTCGATTTAGCCACCAGCACCTTGTGCATGATCGTTTTAGCGACCTGTTTGATCATTCTTTTTGCGGGCCATTACCGCGCGCTCGACACTCTCTCTAAAGCGATCATGGCGATCCTGACCATCACAACCTTAGCTGCTGTTGCGATTGCTATTGGCTCTCCAGTCGAACCTGATGCCGCTTTTGTGCCACCATCACCTTGGTCATTGGCAGCTATCGGATTTATCGTGGTGACGATGGGTTGGATGCCTGCGCCTATCGAGATCTCAAGCATCACCTCTATGTGGCTAAAAAGCCAAAAAGAGAAGCAAGAGGTGACCGCTCAGTCTGCACTGTTCGATTTCAACGTAGGCTACATTGGTACGGCATTGCTTGCATTGGTATTCGTTGCTTTAGGTGCTCTAGTGCTTCACGGTTCTGGTGTTGAACTGTCTCGCTCTGGCGTTGGCTTCACTCATCAGTTGGTCGGTATTTACGCCTCGACAATTGGTGAATGGTCTCGTCCACTGATCGCAATCGTCGCCTTCTTCTGTATTTTTGGCAGTACCATTACCGTTATCGATGGCTACTCACGCGTACTTGCTGAATCACAGCGTCTACTGCTTAAAAAAGAGAGCAGCCCAAGAATGCTGCAAGGGTGGATAATCATCGTATCTATCGCTGCGCTAGCAATCGTAATGTTCTTTAGTGCAGCCTTGATGCCAATGCTCGATTTCGCGATGATACTCGCCTTTATCACAACCCCCTTCTTCGCATTACTGAATTTCATTTTGGTGAGCAAAGCAGAGCTACCTAAAGCGCTTGCGATTGGCACTAAGCTAAAATGGTTGTCTGTAGCAGGTCTGGTTTACCTATTTGGCTTCTTAGCTCTGTTCGTTTGGTGGAAATGGTTGATGTAATCTGCTCTCCAAATTATTAGCCAAACTGCTAACCGAACTCTGAACTAAACTGTTAACCAAGCTACAGATACAAATAAGGCCTTCGTGATGAAGGCCTTATTTCGTTAAAGCGTCAAGCTAGCGATATTCGAGTTCTGGCTTAGTTGTGAGAAACCACAATCAAGCGTAACGAATCCAGCTGAACCTGAGCTTTACTGATGTAACCCGTCAGTTCATTGATTTGAGCTTCGATAACCTCTAGCTCTTCATCACGAATGTTAGGGTTAACCGCTTTAAGCGCTTGTAGACGTTCTAACTCACCGTTCAAGTTGGTTTGCATATCTTTCTGAGCTTGCTGACGAACTTCTTCAACCTTCGGCAGTACATGCGTCTCACCGGCTTCGATTAGCTTGTGAATCTCACCTTGTACCGAGTTCACTAGCTTGCTCGCTAAATGACGGTTTACCGGGCTTAGTTGACGGTTAAAGCTATCGAATTCAACCTGAGCAGATAAATCGTTACCACGACCATCCATCATCAAACGAATCGGCGTCTTAGGTAAGAACTGGCTGATACCGCTGCGCTTTGGCGCTTGTGCATCAACAAGGTAAACCAGTTCAAGCAAGATAGTACCAACAGGTAGCGCTTTGTTTTTCAGTAGCGAAACTGCTGATGCACCGACACCTTCGCTCAAGAGCAGATCAATACCGCCCTGAATCATTGGGTGTTCCCAGCTAATGAAGTTCATGTCTTCTCGAGACAGCGCAGTTTCACGATCAAACGTGATGGTTGCACCTTCATAAGGTAGGCCTGGGTAGCTTGGAACCATCATGTGCTCAGATGGCGTTACAACTAGCGCATTTTCACCCTTATCGTCTTGGTTCAAACCAATGGTATCGAACAGGCTCAGTGCAAAAGACACTAGATTAGTATCACCGTCAGTCGACGCGATCTTTTCTGCAATCTCATGCGCTTTTTCGCCACCATTTGAGTGCATTTCTAGTAGGCGATCTCGGCCTTTTTCTAGATCCGATTTCAGGCTTTGGTTTAGCTTCGCTGACTCTTCAATCACTTCATCAAGTTGTTCGGTGTTACCAGAAGCCAACATCTCAATAAGAACATCAGAGTACTTGTCGTAAACTGTGCGACCCGTTGGACAAGTTTCCGCAAATGCATTCAGACCTTCATCGAACCAACGCGCTAGAATCGCTTGCGATGTGCCTTTTAGGTAAGGAACATGAATGTCGATATCACGCAGCTGACCGATACGGTCCAAACGACCAATACGTTGCTCAAGCAAGTCTGGGTTGAATGGCAAATCGAACATCACTAACTGGTTCGCAAACTGGAAGTTACGACCTTCAGAGCCGATTTCGCTACAGATAAGAACCTGAGCACCACCCTCTTCTTGAGCAAAGTAAGCCGCGGCTTTATCACGCTCTAGAATTGACATGCCTTCGTGGAATACGGTTGCACGCACACCTTCACGCTCACGCAGTGCTTGCTCTAATTGAAGAGCAGTACTCGCACGAGAGGCGATCACTAGGATCTTTTCGCTGCGCTTATCTTGGATCTTTTCAATCAACCAGTTCACACGTGAATCGAACTGCCACCAGCTTGAATCTTCACCTTCAAACTCTTGGAAGATCTCTTCTGGGTACAGCATCTTCATCGCACGAGCTTCGGGAGCCATTTTGCCACCGATCATGCCTGATACACGCATAGAGGTTGTGTACTGCGTTGGGATATCCATCGGCAGTAAGTTTACATTGCGCTTAGGGAAGCCTTTGATTGCAGCACGTGTGTTTCTGAAAAGAACACGACCTGTACCATGGCGATCCATAAGATTATCAATCAGTTCTTGGCGAGCTAACGCTTGCTCTTCTTCGCTGCTATCGCCCTCGATAACGCGGAATAGAGGCTCAACATCTTGTTCAGATAGAAGCTCAGTGATCTGATTCTTCGCGCTGTTTTCAAGCTTCACGCCAGAGAACAATGCCGTTACTGCATCAGCGACAGGGGCGTATTGGTCTTCTTCTTCCACGAATGCTTCGTAATCGTAGAAGCGATCAGGGTCAAGCAGACGCAGACGCGCAAAGTGGCTCTCACGACCCAGCTGTTCAGGGGTCGCTGTCAGTAGTAGTACGCCAGATGTGTTTTCAGCTAACCCTTCAACCACTTGGTATTCGCGGCTCGGTTTGTCTTGGCTCCACTCAAGGTGGTGCGCTTCATCGACAACCAACAAATCCCACTCACCTTCAAGTGCTTGCTCGTAGCGCTTACGGCTCTTACGTAGGAAGTCCAGTGAACACAGAACGTATTGCTGAGTATCAAATGGGTTATCTGACTCCGCGAAGGCTTCAATACAACGCTCTTCGTCAAAGATAGAGAAGTGCAGGTTGAAACGGCGCATCATCTCTACTAACCATTGGTGTTGCAGAGTTTCAGGTACCACAATCAGAATGCGTTCAGCACGGCCAGACAACACCTGTTGGTGAATGATCATGCCTGCTTCAATGGTTTTACCTAGACCCACTTCATCAGCCAGTAAAACGCGCGGTGCGTGACGACGACCTACTTCATGAGCAATGTACAACTGATGAGGAATCAAACCAGCGCGCATACCACACAAGCCACGCATCGGGCTCTTATGTTGTTGGTATTGATTGCTTAACGCGCGGTAACGCAGCACAAAGTTATCCATACGGTCGATTTGACCTGCGTACAGCTTATCTTGTGGTTTGTTAAAGCGGATCTGGTTGCTTAAGAATATTTCACGCAGAGTCACCTCTGTCTCTTGAGTGTCTTCACGAGTGCCCAAATAAGTCAGTAGCCCTTTATCTTCGATAACTTCTTCGACAGTTAGAGACCAACCTTCTTGGCATTCGATGACATCGCCAACATTAAACGTTACTCGGGTTACGGGAGCATCAGTGCGTGCATAGACACGATTCTCTTCTGATGCTGCAAACATTACTGTCACTGTTCGAGCATCCATTGCTACAACGGTACCTAAACCTAAATCGCTCTCCGTATCGCTTATCCAGCGTTGCCCCAAAGCAAATGTCATGAATCGACTACCTCAATCTTATAGTTGGAATTTGGTCATGTTAACTGCAGTTTTAAACAAGAGCGTTATCGCGCTTGAACTAAAAATATAGCTAAAGATGCCTAGTTTGCAGCCACTTTTTAAGTGCGCTCTTAATAATAAATATCTCGAGAAAATGGTGCAGAAAAAGGTCGCTAATCTTACTCGATGCTGTGATTTAGGTCACGCCTAAAGGAGATGATTTCATACTTTTTTTCTGTTTTCGCCAGTGCAATCAAACTGTCAAAAAATCATGGGTAATCTATAGGTAGCAGATTGCTGCTCTCAAACGAATACGCCATATTCATTCACAACGATATGGCGATATTTCTCTAGATGAAGTTTAGGTGAGTAGTTGACTATCACCGGAATGAGATACTAATCTTTATATGAGCTTTATCTACGTTCAATGAATGCAAGGCAAGCCGCACGTCGGCAAGGAGATGCTATGGGCGAGACCAACCGGAAGCTATTTGTTTTAGACACTAATATCCTACTTCACGAACCCTTCGCTATATTTTCTTTCCAAGAGCACGATGTCGTTATCCCCATGACCGTGCTAGAAGAACTCGACAGAATCAAAGACAGTAAAAGAGACGTTGCTCGAGATGCGAGAATTGCGATTCGAACGCTCGAAGACTTGTTCAGGGAAGCCACACCAGACCAAATATCGGAAGGCATTCCTTTTTCTAAAGACATAAACGCATCTGGCAGTATTTCAATACTCGCTGATTACGAACTTCAAGAAAGCATCAAAGCGTTCGCCGATGACAAGGCAGGCGATAACCGAATCCTCAACGCAGTCCTCTACCTTCAAAACAAACGCGCGCCACGCGAAGTGGTTCTTATCACTAAAGACATCAACATGCGCTTACGAGCCAAAGGCGCTGGGGTCCGCTTTGTTGAAGACTATCAAACCGACCAATTGATTGATGACATCCAATACCTCACTAAAGGCTTTCAACAACTCGAAGGCTCATTCTGGGATGGCGTCGATAACGTCGAGAGTAGAAGTTTAGGCGGAAAAACGCTGCACACCCTAGCGAGAGCACCTTTCGATCCAACCTTCCTCAACCAATATGTGATTGACGAAGAAAGTGACTTTGCTGGTCGTGTAGAAGAGATTGAGGCCGAACGCATTACGCTCAGAGATCTCAGTCGAGAAAGGTTAATGAACCGCAAGACATGGGACATTACACCTAAGAATGTCTATCAAGGGATGGCGATTGATGCACTGCTCGACCCTGATATCGATCTGGTGATTCTAACGGGCGCTGCAGGTAGTGGTAAAACACTGTTAGCCATGGCTGCCGCACTTGAACAAACCATAGAGCGTAAACAATTCGATAAGATCATCGTAACCCGAAACACGCCCGATATCGGTGAGTCGATTGGGTTCCTTCCCGGCACCGAGGAAGAAAAAATGCTGCCTTGGTTAGCGGCAGTGACCGATACACTGGAAGCTCTGCACAAGAACGATCACTGCACCGAAGGATCGATGAAGTACATCTGTGACAAAGCCAATATCCAGTTCAAATCGATTAACTTCATGCGTGGTCGCTCAATCCAAAATGCCTTTGTCCTTTTGGATGAGTGTCAAAACCTCACTGCTTCACAAATCAAAACCATCATCACCCGTTGTGGTGAAGGCACCAAGATCGTCTGTTCAGGAAACCTAGCTCAGATAGATTCATCCTACTTAACCCCTGTAACTTCAGGCTTAACCTACATGGTCGAGCGTTTTAAAGACTTCGAAGGCAGTGCCAATATTCACCTCAATGGTGTGGTACGAAGTCGACTGGCCGAGTTTGCTGAAGAGAACATGTAACGGTTCTGTTTAGTCAATCGAACTCCAGAAACTGAAAAGCCCAGAGACAGAAAGCCCAGAAACAAAAAAGCGCCTCACATTGGAGGCGCTTTTAGCTTTTAGCTTTTAGCTTTAGCTTTAACTGCAACTGTAATTTCAACTAGCTTGCTATCACAAATTTGCTGAAGTTGGTCTGAATTACTCAGTACCACCAACCGTTAACGAGTCTAGTTTCAATGTTGGTTGACCAACACCGACTGGTACGCTTTGGCCAGCTTTACCACACACACCAACACCACGGTCAAGGCTTAGGTCGTTACCCACCATAGACACTTGCTGCATCGCTTCGATACCCGAACCGATTAGCGTTGCACCTTTCACTGGGTGAGTGATCTTACCGTTTTCAATCATGTACGCTTCAGAAGCGGAGAACACAAACTTACCAGAAGTAATATCCACCTGACCGCCACCAAAGTTCGGGGCGTAGATGCCTCTTTCAACCGTCGAGATAATCTCTTCAGGAGTATGCTCACCTGGCAGCATGTAAGTGTTGGTCATGCGCGGCATAGGAAGGTGTGCATAAGACTCACGACGACCATTACCTGTAGGCGCTACACCCATTAGACGAGCATTAAGCTTATCTTGCATGTAACCTTTTAGGATGCCGTTTTCGATTAGCGTGTTGTACTGGCCATTAACGCCTTCATCATCGACGTTCAATGAACCACGTAGATCCGTTAATGTACCGTCATCAACAATCGTACATAGGCTTGATGTGACTTGCTCGCCCACTTTGCCAGAAAATACTGAAGACTCTTTACGGTTGAAGTCACCTTCTAAACCGTGGCCTACCGCTTCATGTAGAAGAACGCCCGGCCAACCCGAACCAAGAACGACAGGCATTGCACCAGCAGGTGCAGCAACTGCTTCAAGGTTAACTAACGCTTGGCGGATTGCTTCATCAGCAAATTGATAAGCAACCTGAGAACCATTTGCATCACTTAAGAAGAAGTCGTAACCAAAACGACCACCGCCACCAGCACTGCCACGTTCACGACGATCGCCTTTCTGAGCAAGCACGCTAATAGACAAGCGAACCAGCGGGCGAATATCACCAGCGAAAGTACCATCAGTTGCCGCAACCAGCATCTGCTCATGTACACCACTTAAGCTTACCGATACTTCAGTTACCATCGGCTCTTTAGTACGAATGTAAGCATCAAGCGCTTTAAGCAATTCTGTCTTTTGCTGCTTTTCCCAGCTTGCTAGCGGGTTTACCGCGTCATAGTAAGCTTGGTTAGAGTTGCGCTTGAAAGCTTGTACCTTGCCGTTTTGGCCTTGCTTAGCGATACCGCGAGCCGCGATTGCACTCTGTTTAAGGCCATCCAATTGGATTTGGTCAGAGTAAGCAAAACCAGTTTTTTCACCAGAGACTGCTCGTACACCAAGACCACAATCGATATTGAAAGAGCCGTCTTTAATAATGCTGTCTTCTAGCACTAATGACTCGTGCCAGCTTGACTGAAAGTAGATATCAGCATAATCAATTTGGCGGGTAGCAATGCTCGCCAATGTATCTGCGATATTTTGCTCCGTCAGCCCTGTTGGGTTCAGTAGCGCTTCTTCAATTTGATTAATGCTCATAAATGGCTCTTGTTTGTAATTAAAATTGATTGGTAAATCGAGAGTGTTGCGCGATTGGCATATTTTGCCTAATTGATTCGCAACTGGATGTGTCTATCTCAACCACCATACTTTTAGGATCTTGGTCTAGCTGTGCGACCACTCGTCCCCATGGATCAACCACCATTGAGTGTCCCCATGTTTCTCTTTGACAAGGATGTTTCCCCCCTTGCCCCACCGCGACAATCCACGATTGTGTTTCGATCGCGCGGCATCTTAATAATGCTTCCCAATGCGCTTGACCCGTTACTGCCGTAAACGCTGCTGGTACCACTATGATTTGTGCACCTTGCTTGCGTAACTCTGAATACAAGTGAGGAAAGCGCACATCATAACAAATACTCAAACCTAAGCGACCAAAAGGCGTTTCCGTCGTCACAACTCGCTCACCCGGCGTGAAAATATCCGACTCTCGATAGCACTTGTGCGCATCGGCGACATCCACATCAAACATGTGTAGCTTATCGTAATGAGTCACTAGGCACCCAAAGTCATCAATCACTAGGGTTGTAGTGGTCACGCCTTCAGTTGTGCTTATCGGCATACTACCAACAACGATCCACATTCGGTGAAGCTTAGCTAACTCAAATAATTTCTGTTGTAGTGGGCCATCACTTAGAGGCTCAGCATACTGGTGATAGTCGGCTTTACTACCAAAAACTAACGCGTTTTCAGGGCACACAACCCACTTCGCCCCCAACGCTTTGCACTTTGCTACTTCTTGAGCAAGGTAAGCAAGGTTCAATTCAGGGTTAGGGCCAGATGTCATTTGAATCAACCCAACACTATCCATGTGTCTCGCTCCTCTATTCATTATGATTCAGAAATCGGCATTTGACCGTATATTCACCGATGGGCTTGTTATCAACTACTCAGCTAATTTTCTCAATTTTTCGGGTAGCTGGAACTCGCCAGAACTACGAGAAAGCTCACTTACCGTAGGTGAATCCAATGGGCCTTTTACCGAGTAATTCACTTGAGTAAAGACTTCAACCACCGGCGATATAACCGTAGTCACCGCCAATACATACAACGCCGTTTGAGGCGTTACCGCAAAGGCCGTTAATACTGGAATACCCGAGGTAATATCAGGAGTAAAGTTCACCTCAGCATCGACCAAGCGCGTGTTGAGGTTAGCGATTCCTTTGATTTTCATCTCACCTGCGACCGCATCCATGTTCAGATCGTTCGTCAGGAAGATACCATTTTGAATCTTGCCGGTTCCTGTGATGCTATTGAATGCCATGCCTTTATCAAACACATCAGAGAAATCGAGCTGCATCTTACGAATAATCGAATCTAGGCTAAACAACCCCAGTAATCGAGCCGCACCACTGACATCCGAGATGATACCTTTACCAAACTTGGTTTTAACGTTGCCATCAAGGGTATCCATTTTGATCCCCCATGGCGAACCATCCCAGTTCAGTTGGCCTTCTAACTCGAATGGTGCTTTTTGAATTCCGGATGTAATGCCGAAGCGCTCCATGAGCTCGCTATTATTTTCACCTTCAATATCAACGGTTAGCGATGAATGACTCTTGTCACCATTCAGTGCCCACCAGCCACTCACGTCGGCTTTATTGCTCCCGCTTCGAACTTGAATCTTGTTCCACTCAAGCCGATCGTCTTGCCTAGTCAACTCAACATCGACGGTACCGACCTTATAGCCTTGTAGCCAAAAATCGTTCAGCGTTAACTTCAGGTTAGGCATCGCATCATAAATCTCTCTATCTAGCTTAGAGATCAATGGTGCTTCTTGTTCTTTACGTTGAAGTAGTTGCTCTTGGTTTTTCTTATCGCTCCATTCAGGAACAAACAGATGCAGGCGATCCAGAGAAACGGTTAAGTCGTAAGGAGGCAGATAATTAATATCTCCTTCGATCTCTTGACTAGACACTTCCATTTGCCACGCTTGTTTGTTCTTGCGGGCGCTAAAGTCGACATCATTCCAAGAAATACCACCTAAGATCAGCTCTTTACTCTCAAAGGTAATACGGCTTGGCGCTGGAATGGTTGGCGTGTTAATTTGGCTAAGTATTGCATCTGACGGTTGCACTGGCTCCATCACCACTGATAACCAATCATCAGCATTAAATTTATCCGTACGAATCAACGCATGATGCCCAACGACAGGGCTAATTTTATAGCCACCACGACCCAGCACTAAGTTGGTCGCCGTTAACTCGGGAACATCGCCGGTAATATCAATCTCAGCTTGGTATTTTGTGTTCGGCAGTTGCAGACGCGCGGTAATCGACTCTTGGTTGCCCGAGGCTTGAAGCCTTGCAGAACCACTTTCTAGTGATTTTTTCGCCAATGGATACGGGTAATCACTCGCCAAGTATTTAAGATCTGACTGTAAATCTAATTGGTAAGTAAACCCGATGTCATTAAGTTGAATATCAATCTGGCTTTGCCATTGCGCATGACCTGACAAGCGGCTCAACCACTGTTCACCAACATAAGGCTCTAGAGGCTTAACATCCCAATCGCCCAACACATCAATATCAACAGCATATCCAGGCCCATCGTTGAGCCCTTTAAAGTCAACGGAAATACCTTGCTTTAATAAATCGGCAGCGAGACCGTTGGCCGTAATCACATCATTATCAAATTCAATACGCCCAGTGGTATTTTCAAGCACCATCGGCGGCGCTTCAATCTCTACATGGTTATCTTTGAGATCAGCATAACCCCACGCTCTTGGTTCTTTTTCGGAATCAAAAGGAATATTGAGTTGGAATTCAGACGATACATCACCACTCACTTGCAGCGCCGTTAAGGCGGCACCCACAGAATCAACCAATGGTGAAGCCGTCATGTAATCACGAACCGCATTACCTGACGCCGTCGCTTTAGCTTCAATTTCAATATGGCCGCCTTCCCCTAAATAAGGAATGCGTCCTGTGATTCGGTCTGCCGTCACATCCATCAATTGAGCGGAACGAGAATCTAAATGCATCGCATCATTTTCAAACAACAGATCAAGTTGTAGATCGGTAATCAGGGGCCAGGCAGTATCAAAGCTGAACTTAGCGTCCTCTAAGCCAACCCAAACTTGGAAAATGCCATCGTGGTTGGTGTAGGGGTACTGGGCTAATTCACCATGCCAAAGTAACTTAACAGTGTCGGCTTTACCGGCTTGAATCGCAGTAGAAAGGTAATCAGTTAAATCTTGGCCAAGCGCTAATGTCGGTAAGTAACGCCATGTTTCGCCGACATTGTAAGCATCAGCTTCGCCGTAGAAGGATAAGAATGGGCTAGCATCCTTTGGAAAGTCCAAGCGAAATGCGCCTAGCACTTGTAAATCTGGCGTGGCTGCTGTGATTTTATCGGACCAAAGCTTCCAACCGTTTTCATCTTGCTGCCAAACAATGTCAACCTGACCTTGTTTGATATTCAGAGGCGCTTGGAAAACATCACCATAAGGAAACACATCATCAATAACATATAAGCTGGCTTTCGCTTCCGAAGCCGAGCCAAACACACTGCCTGATACTTGGCTAAAGCCCGGGACTAATTCCCATTGCTCGATGGCAAGATCACTAAAACTCGCTGAATAACGTAAGCTTTCGATGCCAGAATCCATTGAGACCCGAATATCAGAAACGGAGCCACCAGGCTTCAACGAATTGATCATTTTGGTTGATTGCGCAGAATCTGGCAGCAACTTGATTAACGGAGTAATAGTTTCTACATCAAGTTCAGAAACATTAAGTTCCCACGGGCCTTTATTCCACTTGAAGGCAACATCTAACTCAGGCCAAGGCCTATCATCCGTTCTGAGATTAAGTGAGTGACCATTCACTTGCCATCCATCATCAATTGGAGACAACTTAAAGACCCCTGACTCAAGCATCAGATCATGTTGGCCATCTTCGTTCCAAGTCAATTCAGAAGGTAACACCTCAACATACGCACTCACTGGTTTGCTGTTTCTCAAGGTCAGCCAGCTATTCAAACTCACTGTACCGGTTTCAACACCAGACTCAGCCTGCATGTAACGGGTTAGCCATGGTTTAACCGAGATGTTATCTGCACTCACATAGAACTCACCGGTTACATCGGTTAATGAGCCACCATCGATAAAGTTAGCACTTACTGACAACGAGTTAAGATTGGCGTCTTTAATGCTAACAACCCCTTCTGCAAGGTGATGTTTATCTGTGTTTTGCCATTTTAAAATGTCGATATCGAGCTGACGATCTTCGCCCGAAACTGAGCGATAGAGAAGTGAAGAGTCTTTAGCGGTCACATCCACCAAAGTTTTCAATAGTAAATTATCCAGCTCTTTCATCACACGCTTCGAAGAACCGGGATCTTTAGGTTCGTCTGTACCGTTTCCAGCAAACAGATCAATTGAGCGAATATCAAGATACATTTGATTCATGACCAGATCGGCCACAACTGGACGCATCTGAACGAGCGATTGAATCAAGTCAAACTCGACTTCAACACGCTCAACAGAGAAGGTCACATCTTCCGCATTTGGGAGGCTGGCTTTAACGCCTTGTAGAGCAATAGAAGGGTGAGTGTTACGCCAAAAACCGCCCACATCTTGAATAGAAAACTCAAAACCGGAATGTTGGTTTACCCAAAGCTCAATTTCAGATTGATACTTATTTAAATTGGGTAAGGCTACACGCAGTGTAGTAACAGCAATGGCTAGCGTTACTAAGAGAGTAACCACTAACCATAGACATGCACGAAGAATCAGAGTAACGCTTGAACTCACAAAATATCCATTACATCATAACAACATCAAACTGCTCTTGTATGTACAGAGGCTCAGCTTGGATTTTAACTTGTTTACCAATAAACACTTCAAGCTCCGCAAGCGCATGTGACTCATCGCCCTCTAGCGCTTCGGCAACGGCAGCTGCCGCATAGACCACAAACTTATCAGCGTCATACGCACGATTCACTCGTGTGATCTCTCGAAGGATTTCATAACAAACGGTTTCAACTGTCTTCACACTGCCACGCCCTTCACAGGCAGGACAACTCGAACACAGAATATGCTCAATACTTTCACGAGTACGTTTACGCGTCATCTCAACCAAGCCAAGCTGTGTGAAGCCATTGATATTGGTTTTCACACGATCTTTGTCTAGCGCCGCCTCTAAAGAAGTTAGTACTCGCTTACGATGTTCCTCAGACAGCATATCGATAAAGTCGATAATGATGATGCCACCTAAGTTACGCAAACGCAGCTGACGAGCAATAGCTTGCGTCGCTTCTACGTTGGTGTTGAAAATCGTCTCTTCTAGATTACGACGACCGACAAAGGCACCGGTGTTGATGTCGACTGTCGTCATCGCTTCCGTTTGGTCGATAATCAGATACCCACCAGACTTCAATTCGACTTTACGATCCAAAGAGCGTTGAACTTCGTTCTCGGTATCGTACATATCAAAGATAGGCTTGTCGCCTTCATACAACTCAAGCTTTTCAGTCAGCTCAGGCACGTACTCAGAAGTAAATTCTTTTAGGTTTTCATATTCTAAACGCGAATCGACCTGGATTCGGCTCAGCTCAGTACCCACAAAGTCACGTAAGATACGCTGACTTAGGCAAAGTTCACCGTATAGACGAGTACGAGCTTTGTGTTTACCACGGCGTTCTAACACTTTTAGCCATAATCGCTTCAAGAATGCCGCATCTTGTGCCAACTCATTCGAGTCTGCGCCTTCAGCTGCAGTACGGATAATAAAGCCACCGTGTTCGTCACAGTAACGAGACACCACTTTTTTAAGGCGGTTACGTTCAGACTCACTGTCGATTCGTTGAGATACGCCCACATGGCTTGCGCCCGGCATAAAGACCAAATAACGAGACGGTAAAGTAATATCAGTCGTTAAGCGGGCACCTTTGGTACCAAGAGGATCTTTGACGACTTGAACCACAATGTCTTGTCCTTGGCGAACAAGCTCAGAGATGTCACGAACCTGAAATTGCTTCTTTTCGTTTTCAGCGACACATTCAGTGTGTGGAACAATATCAGAGGCGTGTAGAAAAGCTGCTTTCTCAAGGCCTATATCCACAAAAGCCGCCTGCATTCCCGGAAGAACACGGCTTACACGTCCTTTATAGATATTTCCTACGATACCGCGTCGAGCATCTCGTTCGACATGGATCTCTTGAAGAGCCCCCCCTTCAATCATGGCCACGCGAGTTTCACTCGGGGTCACGTTCAGCAACAATTCAGCACTCATGGTGCACCTCAGATTAGTAATTATAAGAATTCTTGCAGTAGCTGGTCCGTTTCATATAAAGGCAAGCCGACAACGGCGTAATAACTACCTTCGATTCGGGTAACAAAGCGCCCACCCAAACCTTGGATCCCATAGCTACCGGCTTTATCGCATGGCTCCCCTGTTTGCCAGTATTGTTCTATTTCTTGTTCACTGAGGGGTTTAAACCATACGTCGGTAATAATGATTTCTGTTTTTTGTTTTTTTTCTGAAACCACAGAAACCGCCGTCATCACTTGGTGACGCTCGTTTGCTAACTGAGTAAGCATGCGCTTAGAGTCGGCAAAATCGGTGGGTTTCTCGAGCACTTGCCCTTGGCTTACGACGACGGTGTCAGAACCAAGAACGACTGTTTCAGAATCAAGAGAAATAGCATCAGAGTCAAGAGCTACGATGCCTGAGCCAACAGCTACATTATCAACACTAGAAACTACATTATCAGAACTAGGAACGACATGCTGCTTTTCAGAAGGGTTATCTTTCAATAAAGACAACGCAGCTAAAGCTTTATCTAAAGATAGTCGCTTAACGTATTCTTCGGCAGTTTCTTGAGCGTGTTTACACTCTTCAACATCAGTTACAAGGACAGAAAACTCATAACCAAGTTGAGATAGCAGTTCTTTGCGGCGTGGTGAACCGGATGCCAAAACTAAATGCTTCTTTTCCATTGTCACTCTACCTTACATGCCAATGACGACGTACGCGTCTCATTAATAGAAACATCCAAGGCCAAAGTATACAGTTTATCAATGCGCTCCATAACGATAATGGATTGAAAACGACATCTTGGATCAAATATTCACCAAAGAAGATCAACACCTCAAACAATACCGTTAACGCAGCAATAATCATCGCTTGTTGCCATAGCGCCATATTACGAATGACTAGGAAATTCATCGCAATAATGTACATAACGATTGCCATCATCATGCCTCTAATACCTAACGTCGAGCCTATCAATAGATCCCACAATAAGCCAAGAATCAAAGCGCTACCCACGTTAACACGGTGAGGTAGAGCCAAAACCCAGTAACAGGTAACCAGTAGCAGCCAAGATGGTCTAAATAGATCCAAACTACCAGGCCAAGGAATCGTTTGCAGAATAAGGGCTACTAAAAATGAGCAGCCAATGACTACCTTGCTTCTTAAAACGCTATTGGCCATCTTCGCCCTCTAACAATGCTTGTTCTATGCTGGATTGATCCGCTTGCATCTGTTTGTTTTCATCAGGCCATACTAGCAGCAAGTATCTGAGCTTATCGAACTCAACCACAGGCTCCGCTTTGATAACGGCAAACTCACGTTTCGGGTCGTAATCAACGGCAGTAACGTAGGCAACTGGATAACCTTCTGGATATACTCCACCGAGTCCAGATGTCACCAATAGATCTTCTTCTTGTATATCGGTACTGGTTGGAATGTGCTCTAGCTGGATCTCATCAATCATGCCATTGCCCGAAGCGATCACTCGAATATCGTTGCGAATAACCTGAACAGGAATTGCGTTGTTTGCGTCAGTCAGTAACAGGACACGACTATTGTGAGCAGCAACAAAAGTCACTTGGCCGACAATGCCTTTTTCGTTGATCACCGGTTGTCCTTCATACACCCCATCAATCTGACCTTTGTCGATCACAACTTGATGACGATATGGTGAAGTGTCTACCGCCATAACTTCAGTGACGACTTTCTTTTCATCACGGATAAACGGAGATCCTAACAGCTTACGGAGGCGCTTGTTTTCTTCTTGGTATTGCTCAAGCAGAATCAGCTCGCTCTTCAGACGCAAGACTTCTCGTTTAATATTATGGTTGGATTCGATAAGGCCTTTACGAGTACTAAAACGATCGTAGACACCATCGAACATAGTACGAGGTAAGTTGGCTGCATATTGAATAGGTGCAACCATGCTGTTCAATAGATAGCGGACATTTGAGAAAGCATCTAAACGACTATCAGCCAGCATAAGGCTGGCTGATAAAATTACAGCAAAAAACAGGCGCAATTGTAGAGAGGGACCTCTACCAAAAATTGGCTTCATTCTATATTTGGTCCTAGAGCTACATTTGATCCTATAGACAAGGTCCTAGGCTCTTTACATAAAACTAGATAAGAAAAGAGCCTAACACTAGATATTATTCTTCGCTGAACAGGTCGCCGCCGTGCATGTCGATCATCTCTAGAGCTTTACCGCCACCTAGAGCAACACACGTTAATGGCTCTTCTGCCACAACAACAGGGATACCCGTTTCTTCTGTTAGCAGACGATCAAGGTCTTTAAGCAGTGCACCACCACCTGTCAGTACCATACCGTTTTCTGAGATATCAGAAGCAAGCTCTGGCGGACACTGTTCTAGTGCAACCATCACTGCAGATACGATGCCAGATAGCGGCTCTTGAAGTGCTTCAAGAATTTCGTTTGAGTTCAGGCTAAAGCTACGAGGTACACCTTCAGCAAGGTTACGACCACGTACTTCGATCTCATCGACTTCATCGCCAGGGTAAGCTGAACCGATTTCGTGTTTTATCTTCTCTGCTGTCGCTTCACCGATCAAGCTACCGTAATTACGACGAACGTAGTTGATGATCGCTTCATCAAAACGGTCACCACCGATACGTACAGAAGACGAGTAAACCACACCGTTAAGTGAGATAACCGCAACTTCAGTCGTACCACCACCGATATCAACAACCATTGAACCCGTTGGCTCAGATACACGTAGGCCAGCACCAATCGCAGCAGCCATAGGCTCATCGATTAGGTAAACCTCACGAGCACCAGCACCTAATGCTGATTCACGGATAGCACGACGCTCAACCTGAGTTGAACCACAAGGTACACAAACCAAAACACGAGGGCTTGGTTTAAGCACACTGTTGTCATGCACTTGCTTAATAAAGTGCTGAAGCATTTTTTCGGTTACGTAAAAGTCAGCAATTACACCGTCTTTCATTGGACGGATCGCTGAAATGTTACCAGGCGTACGACCAAGCATTTGCTTAGCAGCGTGACCAACAGCAGCTACACTCTTTGCAGACCCCGTACGATCTTGGCGAATAGCGACAACGGAAGGCTCATCAAGAACAATGCCTTGGCCTTTTACATATATAAGGGTATTGGCTGTACCTAAATCAATCGATAGGTCGTTTGAAAACATGCCACGAAGTTTTTTAAACATATTCTTCGCTCATCCTGCAAGAATTAGAAGACAAAAATTGCACTAAATGTACCAATGCCTTGCTGTCACGGCAAGGCATTGAAGTATAAACATGGACTGAAACCCGCAATTTCTTACAGATTCCTAACTTAAGGGGCAAAAATTATATTTTTACTGACCTGTTAAACCACTTTCACCTCGGTAGATCACACGATCGTTACCGCGATAGATACCGAATGTGACAACGGTGGATGGATCTTCATCACCTAGCTGTCTCCAGTTGTAGCGCAGCCATGGCTGATCTTGATCGCTGCCTGAGCATGCAACAGGATTCTCGCCAGATTTAGCCAGTGGTGTCGACGCATCCATTCTTAACCACAATCGTACCTGCTCACGTGGCACATCTGTACCAGAAGGCGTATTTTGATTCGCTGTTACTTCTTCTTCTCCATCATCCACATTTCCACTACCGTTGAGTGAAGCTAAAGTGGTTGTCGCCCCTTCACTGTGCCAAATAACTTGTTTACAAGTATTTGAGCTATTGAAGGTGCTACGATCATCATCTTCGTTAATAACAAACTCGCTGCCATCCCAGAACTCAGCACGCAGTGGAATCGTCAAAGTAGTACCAGAATTGCCACCAATATCATCAAGGGTCATTCGGCCATATCTAAAATCAGGCTGTTCATCAAAAAGTGCTTCATCATTGAATGAAATACTCCCATCGAAGTCTTCGACCTTAAATTGAACATCATCAACCTTAGTGGTTATTTCCAATCCAAATTCACTATTATCCAAATTGAAGGGACCATCAGAAATTGATGTATATGGATTGATGTTGGTGACTATCTTTTCAAAACTAAAATCAGAGAAAGATAATGCAAGCTTGGAGGTATCTACGACCCCTTCATTACTCAAATTCCAGTCCGATTTATCCCCCCAATGTCCACCATTCCAATTCACTCCAGCTAGAACTCGATTGGACATATCGTCACTTGAGGTCCGTGCTAAATAAGATAAATCTGAAATCAAACCATCATCAAACAAGCCATAATTATATGTCGGAGATCCACTCATGCTTTGAGCTTGAACTTGCAAATGGTGCCCGATAGGTTGGCTCATATAAGCAAAATCATCATGGTCTGCCATGTACTTCCATTGAGATGATACCTTTATCATTTTTAAATAAGCGGGGAAAAATCGCCCTACATTGTTTAAAACAGCTGGTTGGATAACAAAACTATGACTACCGAGGTACTCTGTTGGTGGAGTTGCAACTAGCTCAAATACCCCCACCTCATCCACTGTTTGAGAAACCTCCATGTTTCCATTGGCCGTTAAGACATGTTCATACTCTGTTTCAGATAAAGATACTGTTGGAGTGTGGTTTGCATTACCAGAAGGGTATTTCACGTTAGCCGTCAAGCTAACTTTTTCGGAAACATCTGTACGGTAGTTCTTGAGAATACTTGGGATTGAGTTTTGATCTGACCAAGTAAGGGCTTGGATATTGTAAGTAAACGCTTCTCCAGCAGCTACGAAACCATTGCAAATTAGGGGGGCCTCACAAGAACCAACAGAGCTATTCCCGTCAACCGAGACGTAAGAAGAAAGCTCATAAGGGAAGCTTACAAACGAGTCCGTACCAATTGCTCCCCCATTATTGTAGGAAGCATTCAAGCTAACCAGCCCAGCTTCTGGGTAGTTCAATTTAAAGTCAGCGATCCCTGTACCTTCAAACCACACCGGAATTGTTGTTACTGAATTTTCAACTTCATATTCGTTCCAGTGGCCAAGGGCATCTTTAAACTCCACTACAACAGGTTGCTCGTTAAAATAACTTTCAGAACTCGTTGGGTCATCATAATGAATTGAAAAATTAATATTTTTGGCGCGACTAAAACCA
>NZ_JACJFF010000230.1:0-3404 GCF_014164465.1 Vibrio sp. SG41-7
ACGAGTAGAATCGTGCATCTGCTCGAGTTGCAGCTTTTGTTGAGGAGTCAGTGTAATTTTCATGGGTCTTAGCATGATCCTGATTTTATCGAAAATCAAGCACCTTCATTGATCACGGGTATAGATGATAAACGGTTCGAATATAACAAGAGTTCATTATAAAAAGTGAATGCATTCGTTAAATCGTCCCCTTCAAAGTCAGACAGTTGAACGCCTGAATTATTAAAATCCATAGTGAATTGATCTTCAGCTACTTCATCTCGACCATTTTGACCTAGGCCGAATAGGTCATGGAATCCCATAACAAAACTGTCCAAACCATTATCTTTGGCTCTCAGTAATCGATAATCCACCTCGCTCTTCCACACAGGGGACACTTGCCATTGCACCGCGATATTCGTCTGATTTTGATAATAATCAAGAGAGTAAGCTTCAGTATGCGCCCAAATACTAGTTTGCGTATAAGACGATTTGAACTCTATTGTTCCCGTCCTTTTTGGCTCTGCCTCACGTAGCTGAATAGAAAGAACATTTGAGTGAATTGGTGATTGTGCGTAAACATACATCGGAGATGCGTACGCTTCGGTAGAACTCAGCATTAATGTAGCTATGACGAAACCTTTTATTGCACCTTTCATAGTACCGGTACCCTGCTCACCCCATTTATAAGATACACTTGTATTCTTCATACTATCCCTAAACATATACGTCAAAATTATCCCTATTCAAGTCTCATTTGTAACCAGACACCAAGACACAAGTCATGTTCTGTTCATTAAAGATCTCAATGTAAATTCTATAAGTACCTTATGCTCGCTCCACACCAACTAAATCGAAGATTATAGTGTTAGCTTCTGATGAAGCCGGAATTAGTGACAAGCTCACCAATTATAAGGTTAGCCCCTTAACAAGCAACTCGTATTGACTAAAACACGCAGGCGTTTCTGCTTTAAATCGAAGAAACGCAGCCATGACGACAATGCGTCTATCTGATTTGCTGCAAAAATGGGATTTACACGCTTGGTGAATGTATTTTCGATGCGGACAATTTGCATGGCGACATCGATACCCTTCAGAGCCAAAGGCGACAGTGCTGCAAGCGACCATCTTCGTGACATTTTCAATGACGAATTTTCGGAGAGTTTCCCGAGGCTTATTGAGGCCGTTTAGCCAATTCCCTTTAGCATTGAAGAATCATTTGATGTAGGTGTAAACCGTCACCACGCAGCGATATATTGATCTTCTAAGCTAATTCATAATGAGCTGAATACTTCATCCTTGTTGATGTAATCCACTACTTGTTGCAAATTGATCATAGTCTTTCGTAGCATCAATTAAACGTACGAAAATTTTGACTCAGGCCGTTCCTTTTGACCTCGGCGGTAACACACCTGATATTTTTGCATAGCTAAAACCACCTTAATTTTGCAGTCACTTACTTTGCCGACTTCATACTGAGCACCTCTTTGCTTTTTACCATCAAATTGCACAAGACCAATGTATCCAACTTGACATCTACATGTTCAATTGTTCCAGCCAACTAGAAGATGTTACCATCCTCACATTAATTGCTGATGCGGCTATGCGTGAGTAGAACTTTAAGTTTGGTATCCCAAATCTAATTTAACTTCTCGGTACACCACCTGGTACCCCACAGCAAAGAAACAAAAAACAAAAGGATTAAAATTCATATGGTTACAAGCAAAATTCAATGGTTTCCGGGTCACATGCATAAAGCCCGCAAAGAAATCGAAGAAGTTATCCCACAGGTTGATGTGATCATCGAAGTACTGGACGCTCGTATCCCGTTCAGTAGTGAAAACCCAATGATCTCTTCACTGCGCGGCGATAAGCCTTGTGTAAAAGTGTTGAACAAGCGCGACCTTGCCGATCCTGAGCTTACTGAGCGTTGGATTGAGCACTTCGAGAAAGAGCAAGGCGTTAAAGCGATTGCCATTACCACCAGCGTAAAAGAAGAAGTTAACCACGTGATGGAGCTAGTACGTAAACTGGCACCGCACCGTGAGCAAATGGGCAAGAATATTCGAACAATGATTATGGGTATCCCTAACGTGGGTAAATCGACCATTATCAACTGCTTGGCTGGACGTACGATTGCGGTAACGGGTAACCAACCTGCGGTAACTCGTCGCCAACAACGTATCAACCTGCAAAACGGCGTGATCCTTTCAGATACTCCTGGGATCCTTTGGCCTAAAGTAGAAAACCCACACAGCGGCTTCCGTTTAGCTGCGACTGGTGCGGTAAAAGATACAGCAATGGAATACGACGAAGTGGCATTCTACACCGTCGAGTACTTAGCTAAGCAGTACCCTCACCTTTTACAAGAACGTTACCAAATTGAAGAGCTGCCAGAGTCTGACATCGAATTGATGGAAGCGATTGGTCGTAAGCGTGGTGCACTTCGTGCTGGCGGTCATATAGACATTCACAAGTGTTCTGAAATCCTTCTTCACGAACTTCGCAGCGGTACTTTAGGTAAAGTAACGCTAGAACTACCAGAGATGATCACCAAAGAGTTGGTTGAAGTAGAAGAAGCAGCTGCACTGAAAGCTGAGCAGCAGATTAAGAAGAAAGAAGAGCGCCGTAAGCGTTACTTGAAGAACAAGCGCTAATCGCTATGAGTTTTTGTTAATCTCCATTAGTTTCTGTTAACCACTCTTACACCAGCCTCTAAGATATTCACGTTCTACCGATAATAGAGCGTGAATATTGCCTTGTACCGTTTGTTGATCTAGCTAACATACTGACAAATCTATAGAAATGGTCATTTACAATCCCAAAGACTGTGACATACTACGCAAATTATTGTGTATTCATTTCGGCTAGTTTCTCAATGCGCTCTTATTCTGGGTTCAAGAATCAAAGATTTAAAACCTATTTCGATAATGAAATTTATTTGCCGTACATAAATTTTATCTACATCCCGATCTCAATATTCTGTGCTTTCATTGTTACCGACTACATTCACTTTGGTACAGAGTGTGTAACGCCTATCATTTTCCGAGTCTTACTTTTTCTATTGATGATGGCTGTCGCCAGATACTGCATTACAAATAAACCCAACGTTTTAGAACTCATAGAAAGTACCTTCCTTGTAATTAGCTCGCTTTTCTTGGTCTATGTAGGCCGACTCGCTATCGAGCTGAGTAATTTCGATTACCAAGGTGGCATCATTCTCGTCATGATCTACATCGGAACCTTTTCAAGACTGTCTGTTAAATACAGTATCTCTACGCTGTCATTTATCTTTTTGGCTTAGGTGAGTAGGCCACCGGAACCTCCCCGATAGCCTCTCGCAGAACCGTACGTGAACCTCTCAGCTCATACGGCTCCCATCAAGCAAAACTTCTTGATGATCCAAATTTCCAGTGCGGAAACAA
>NZ_JACJFF010000231.1:0-3329 GCF_014164465.1 Vibrio sp. SG41-7
CTCAGCACTTGATCCACTTTTTACTATTGAGTGATCATTCCAGTGCTTCATCCTGTTTGTTATGAGCAGAAAGAAAGCCCCTAAATTTCAAGCGGAACCACCCGTAGCCTCTGACCTTAATGAAGTAAACGCACTGATTGTAGTGGCGAAACTGGAATACAAACTGAAAGAGCAAGGTAAGCACCTAGTAAAGCTCGACCAGTGGTATGCAAGCTCTAAAACTTGTCATTGTTGCGGTCATAAAATGGAAGAAATGCCCTTATCGGTTCGCAAATGGGACTGCCCGTCTTGCGGCACTACAGATATAAATCGCGACTTAAATGCCGCCCTTAATATCCGTGACAAAGGCATTCTAGAATTAAAGGCGGTTGGACGATCGTCTCTGCTTATGGAGGCGGCGTAAGTCTCGATACTATCGAGCAACGGCTAACGAAATAAGAAGCATCGCCCGATGAGGGCGGTGAGTAGTCACAGAGCTTGTAGCCCTCCTTAGCACTTGCTGTGGTTTTAATGGGGTTTGCCCCAACATGTTGCTAACTAAAGTGAGGGGAAGACCATTTCATCAGCCTGGCTGGAGCAGATCAGAAAAACAATATGTCGCTTAATGCGGTGTCCAGTCTGACTGGATCAGAGCAGTTTTGAGAAGTTATATTTGGTTCTACTCATATCTTTTCAATCGAGTGGCTATTGATGAGCATTGTAGACTGAAGTAACATCGAACCCCATCTTGAGCGTGCTTTACGTGTTATCCCGATGGGCCTCAAGAACTACTTGTTCTGCTGGACAGAACTGGGGGCTTAGCAGTTAGGAATGCATGCTGCAGAGTTTGATGGTGACTTGTCGCATCCATAGAATGTTGCTTGAGCCCACGAGGTCTGCAATGTCTTAAAACCATAACACTGTCATTTGCACTCGCTTGACATTACGCATCTAAACACCTAAATTCTTAATAAAAACAGTAGAGCTAGGATAGCGAGAACAATGACAATGAAGTTGCCGCCAGAACTCAGCATTTTGATTGTCGATGATTCAAAAAGTGCCACCATACTTATTAAGCAGCAATTAGTTGGCCTTGGAATCTCGCACGACAAAATCTATATCGCCACGGACTACCGCCAAGCCATAAGAACCGTGGAGAGACATACCTTAGATGTACTTTTGATTGATTATCATCTTGAGCAGACATTTACCGGGTTTGAGTTACTTGGCATCCTTTATCGCAAAAGATTAATCGATCATACCGTCGCTACGATTCTGTTATCGGGCGATATGCGTCAAGAAACGGTATTAACCGCCTTATCTGGCAAAGCCCACCACTTTATATCTAAGCCAATTAAAACACCGATACTCAGACATAAGATCAGTCTTGCAGTCGAAGAGTCCCACCAAATAACCCAACAAAAACAGTATTATCCGATAGACTCCCCTTCGGCATTACAACAAGCTTTATCTGTTCCTCATACTCAGAAAAGTGTTCAATACGAAGCGAGTTTGATCGAACACCTAATAGGAACCGAGCAATGGGAGCTATTGACTTATGTACTCCGTGAATCAGCGACAAACATGCACCCAACAAAACTGGTCGCTGAAGCACTCGTTCTCGATAGCCTCGGAAAAGCTCAACAAGCAATAGACAAACTTCATAACTACCTTATCGCTCGTCCACTGTCTCTAAATGTGATTGACTGTTTGAGTTGCATCTATGAGAAGCACAACATGTTGCTCCCGGCATTAAAACTCGCTATCCGCGCATTTGAACTGACGCCAAGTATTAGCCATCGCGCGACAAGAGCTATCGATCTTGCCGAAAATGCAGACAACGCCCAAATATTAATCAAGATGGGCCATATGTATGCGACCAACATATCGCCAGCAGATATCGACGTTATCAACTCCATCTCCAACTACTTTCATTCGCTCCAAGTGGCTTATGAGAAAGAAGATAGCATCGCTAATAAACGCACTTTATTAGAACAAGCGAATCAGTTTACCAACCAAGTAAATCTAAAGTTAATGCAGCATCAACAGCAACAGGTTTTAGCCGCTCTTGCTGTGTTTCAGTGCCAAGTATTGCATTTTGAAGGTAATCACCAATTGGCTCATCAAAAACTAATCCGAGCTGCAGCATTGCTCTGCCATGTGCTAAACGAAACGCCTACGGTTCTGTTGAATCAGCTACTTCCACTGCTGAATATTTACGGTGAGTATTCGCTATATCAAGGCTTAGGTGACTTCCTTAAAGCCCGCGGTGAAATCAATGACCAAACCTATCTTGGTAGTGATACCAATCCTATCAACTGCATCAACATAGACAGTTTAGGTTCAGTACAACAACTTAAAGACTATATTCACACTTATCCTTACTCAGTTGCCGCGAAACTTGACTATCTGTTTGCCGTCAACAAAACTCAAACAGAAGAACAACTTACTAACGAATTCATGGCGCAACTACAAAAGTTAGAATTGCCACATAAATGGAATCAATGGATTAGTGAATCTGCTAGTACTGGGTTTTCCACCAAGCCACCCAGCCCACTTTCACTATGTAACTGACAGGCGTCTCTATGCTAGATTTTGATGCGTTAAATGTCTATTTAGATAATGACAAAGATCTAATTCATTAGAAGATATTCAAGAGCTTGTCGCACAACAAGACTGGGGAAAGCTGCACTTTACTGTTCACACACTCGAAGAATATTAGTATTAGCTAGCCCCTAGTCAGGATTACCATGGATATCACAAAAACAATAACACCACAAGAAGTTAACATGGCATACCATAAGTTAGTACAAAACACTGAAGGTTCTCTCGAAGATTCCCCTAGGCATTGCTCCTTTCTCTTGAGCACAAGCCATATTTTAGGATATTTGGCGAGTAAATAACCTTCAAGGATGGTTTGCAACTTGAACCATCCCCCCTCTGGCATATATGGAATCTGCTTATGCAGCGATACCTATATACCGAAACCAAACGAGCCAAAGTGGGGCCTAATTATCATATCGAATATCGCCGTCACTACTACCCGGTTCCTGCTCAGCTTGTTGGCCACCATGTTGAACTGGAAGCCTCCAACCGTCTGGTGCAGATCTACCATCAAGGTAACTTGGTCGCCCAGCATCGGGCATCCTCGTAGCCACAGGGAGCGTGGAAACAGCCCCAACCAGAGCACATACCGAGTAATCATCAACACCACAAGCGGCTATTGAAGGTAATGAACGAGAAGTCGAGGAATAACGTTTACTTCAAAAGTAAACGTGACTTCAAGGAAGCCATAGACCAATTTTTTACTGTAACTCTTCCAGAGATTGCAGGTTCGTTGACGTCTCGAA
>NZ_JACJFF010000232.1:0-3326 GCF_014164465.1 Vibrio sp. SG41-7
CACGCTAAGCCATAAGCCATAAGCCATAAGCCATAAGCCATAAGCCAAGGCATGAGCCATAATCTTTACGCGTCGTCTGCGTAACGAATCGAGCTAATGAACCACTCTTTATCGCCTTCCGGAGTGGTTACCGTAAACTCATCATCCACTTCCTTCTTCAGCAGAGCTCTAGCCATTGGAGAGTCGATAGAGATATAACCTTTCGCATCACCGTAGATCTCTTCAGGGCCGACAATACGAAACTTCTTCATTTCCCCATCATCATTCTCAATCTCGACCCAAGCACCGAAAAATACCTTACCTTCTTGTTGCGGTGAGTAGTCCACGATCGTGACATCAGGTAGGAACTTGCGTAAGAAACGTACTCGGCGATCAATCTGACGAAGCAAACGCTTATTGAAGGTGTAATCTGCGTTTTCTGAACGATCGCCAAGGCTTGCTGCCCAAGTGACTATCTTAGTGATTTCTGGACGCTTCTCGTGCCATAAGTGGTCATGTTCTGCTTTGAGCTTGTTATAACCTTCTCGGGTGATCAGTTTGGTTTTCATAAATCTGACTTAATGAAATGATGTTCTAAGATAGAATATATAGAAAGGCAACATACGTTAACAATTATTTAGGCGACTTTTTCTCCAATAATGTTACATTTTTAATGTCTTATACCAATATACAATTTACCAAGAATGCTTAACCTTAGGTTTGAGCTTTAATAGGTGGAACCATTACATGCAAGAAAACTACAAAATTTTAGTGGTCGATGACGATGCTCGTCTACGTGCATTACTAGAACGCTATCTGTCAGAGCAAGGCTTTCAAGTGCGTAGCGTGGCAAACAGTGAGCAGATGGACCGCCTGTTAACCCGTGAAAATTTTCACTTGATGGTATTGGATTTAATGTTGCCGGGCGAAGATGGTCTATCGATCTGTCGTCGTCTACGAAACGCAAACAACTCGCTGCCTATCCTTATGTTGACGGCAAAGGGTGATGAAGTAGATCGCATTGTGGGCTTGGAAGTAGGTGCTGATGATTACCTGCCAAAACCATTTAACCCGCGTGAACTGCTTGCTCGTATCAAAGCGGTAATGCGCCGCCAAGTGATTGAAGCTCCGGGAGCGCCAAGCACAGAAGAATCTGTGGTTGCCTTTGGTGAGTTCCGCTTGAACCTAGGTACACGTGAAATGTTCCGCGGTGAAGAGCCAATGCCTCTTACCTCTGGTGAATTTGCGGTTCTGAAGTCACTGGTCACTAACGCTCGTGAGCCAATGTCTCGCGATAAGCTGATGAACATGGCTCGTGGCCGTGAGTATTCAGCGATGGAACGTTCTATTGATGTTCAGATTTCACGTCTGCGTCGTCTAGTTGAAGAAGATCCAAGTAAACCTCGTTACATCCAAACGGTGTGGGGCTTGGGTTATGTATTCGTTCCAGATGGCAAAGCTGTGTAATCTCGCTTTATAAGCTCAAAAGCCGCTTTATCGATTCTGTGAATCAGATTTCTTTATTTACGGGCCATCTCATTAATATGTGATGGCCCGTTTTGTATTCAGCACAATGAGAGATACCAATCGTAGTAAATAACTGCTCATCCTAGCTTGTTAAAACGCTCGATAACTTCGTTAGAAATTTTGATTGTAGAATAACTACTTATCAAAAATTGCTGCCTTGTTCTCAAGCCTTTTTCCTGCGCTATTTATGATCATTTACTTACTGTGATTGGTATTACAGCTATAGTTCCCACTATATCCCTTTATCATCCCTCACTTTAGGTCTTCTATGCGCATACGTAGCTCCTTTACTCAGTCGATAGTGCTCTTTTTAACCTTGTTGGTTGCTAGCCAAATCTTTTCTTATTACGCGGTGTTTAACTATGCATTGATGCCGAGTTTGCAGCAGTTTAATAAGATTCTGGCTCACGAGCTAAACCTCGTCTTGGATCAAGGTAGTGATATCGAGATTGATGCGCCACTGCGTCAACGTGTGCTTGAGCAACTCGGAGTGACGGTTCACGCCAAGGACAGCGAAGCCGCGGGTGAGTATTACCATGCGGTAGCAATCGACCTGATGAGTGAGGAGATGACCAAAGAGTTGGGCTCTGAAACCGAAGTACGGCTGATTCTAGGCAAAGAGAGCTACGTGTTGTGGATGGACATCGCGCAGCTGCCTAACTCCTTGATTCGTATTCCTCTGTCTGAGCTGCAAGAAGAAGACTTTGCGCCTCTGTTCCGTAACAGCCTGATCATGGCGATGTTGATTGTCGCGGGTGGCTGGCTGTTCATTCGCTTGCAAAACCGGCCTTTGATAGCGCTAGAGAAAGCCGCCCAAGGTGTGGGGCGTGGTGATATTCCACCACCATTGCCAGTACAAGGTGCGCAAGAGATCCGCTCGGTAACTCGAGCCTTTAATCAGATGTCGAAAGGTATTCAAGAACTCGAAGAAGACCGCGCTTTGTTGATGGCAGGTATCAGTCATGATTTACGTACTCCGTTAACGCGTATTCGCTTAGCGACCGAGATGATGTCGCCAGAAGATAGCTATTTAGCGGAAGGGATCATCAGTGATACCGAAGAGTGTAATGAGATCATCAGCCAGTTTATGGATTACCTAAAGCCCGTTGATCGAGATTCATTCCAAGAGGTATTTGTCGATGATATTGCCCGAGAAGTTTCTAGCTCAGAAGGTGGCTACGAGGTACAAATTGAAACCGATATTCCAGAATCGATGAAGCCTGCGCTAGGTAACCCGATCGCGATGAAGCGTGCCGTGAGTAACTTGGTGGTGAATGCGCTGCGCTATGGCAATGGTTGGGTCAAGGTATCGACTGGCATGACGGCCGACAATAAACTGGCTTGGGTGACCGTTGAAGATAATGGCCTTGGGATCCCGCAAGACCAAGTCGGCAAGTTGTTTGAACCGTTCACGCGTGGTGATACCGCTCGTGGCAGTGAAGGTACCGGCTTAGGCTTGGCGATCGTCAAACGTATCGTCAGCCAACACCAAGGTGCCGTAGTGGTTAATAACCGCAGTGAAGGTGGCTTAAAAGCGCAGATCAGTTTCCCTGTGAAGCCTTAAATATCATCGGTCTGTATTATGGTGACGGGTTCGGTTCGGGGAGCTGTATAGAGATCCCCGACTCGGTCATTCTTCCCTCTCGAGGATGACGAATTGCTAACCATGGACTTTGATGATGAAAGTTTACTTTGATCGTCATATATGGACCCACCCAGTTTGCAAGTAATTTTACACGTTTGGTAATAGAGTCATTGCCTTCATATATTCGGCCTATTTATTGAGCACATTATTATTGTGTTCATGGCCCTGATGTAAT
>NZ_JACJFF010000233.1:0-3201 GCF_014164465.1 Vibrio sp. SG41-7
TACGCGATGATAAAAGCGTTGAACAAGCTTACTGGGTTAGGTATGCCTGAAACTTGTCGTATTGACTAAGAAATACGCGAAACGGGGTGGCTCTATCTCTAAATTTAATTACGCAACAAAGCCACCAAGAGCGTCAAGGGTTGTTGGCACGACTTCATTTTGGTTTTGACCAACACAACTTATCGCCGATGGGCAGCAAAGCACTGAGCCAACTTGCAGGCGAGTTAAAGACTAACGGCAGTGCGATTACGGTAGATGGACACACTGACAGCACTGGCGAAGCAGGTTACAACCAAGCATTGGGTCTACAAAGAGCACTGACGACGTCGGATGGTTTAATCACGGATGGTGTAGAGAAGAATCGCCTTGTTATACGCTCATTTGGTGAAAGTAAACCTATTGCGTCCAACGCAACGGCAGAAGGTAGAGCCAAGAATAGACGCTCAGAAATTTGGGCCTCTACGAACGATGCCACTGAATTAGAAAATTAAGATGTAGGGTTTGGTTGTTGCTTGGTTCTGCTTAGTGCTTGGTTGTTGCTTAGTACTAGGTAATAACCGCCCTAGATTGTCGCTCTTGGGATTTTTGTTACAACGTATACTAATGAATATTCAATTAAGTTTAACTGTCTGATACTAAAGAAATATTAATGCTTTTTGATAAGTTCTCTTCTGAAGGGATGCAAAAAAATATCGATGTCGATACTTGGGTATCTATATTGGATAACATACGAGACATAATGGACGCATCGAATGCGGGCATCATCATGATCTCTGATTTGAGTTGCTCTGGTTCTGAGAGTGTGTGGAGCTCCTCAAACATATCGTGTAACCAACATAAGAGCAAAATTAGCTTCTTTTGTGAGTATGTGCATAACGAAAATCGCACGGTCTATTTGAGTGGTCATGCTGGTGGTGATTCCGTTTCTGCGAATGGGGCGGATGCTTATAAGTCGTTTTGTGGCGTCCCGGTAAGAGATATCGATGGCGAAGTGTTTGCGGTGCTCTTGGTTTTTGATTTAAGCCCAACAGCGTATACCGAGAGCCAAGTTAGCTTGATTGAAAATATATCGACTCTATTGCGTTCTGAAATTCTATTAAAAGAAGAGAGCCGGATTTTATACAAGAATAGTCACTTTGATATCATGACGACGCTGCTTAATCGAAGGGGATTTTTCCACGAATTCAATAAAGCAAACATCAGCGATGGTGAGATCGTTTGTTTGTATTTCGACTTGGATAATTTGAAGTACATCAATGATACCTATGGCCACTTCAAAGGTGATGACTATATCTCTGGCTTTGCGTCATGCATAAAAAACAATTCAAAGTACAACATCATATCGGCTAGGGTCGGTGGTGATGAGTTCATTGTCGTCATACACTCAGAAGAGTCTGGTTATGCTTCTGAGTTGGTCAATAACATTCACGCTGAATTCGATGATTTCATTGAAGGCTTTCGTTGCGATGATGAGGTGCCACTCGGTTTTTCATATGGTTGTGGTACGGCGGATTCCAGAAGTTTCAACATCATAAATCTAATAAAGTCTTCCGATGAAAACATGTACCTCAATAAGAAGAACAAGATTTAGATGTTCGTGACAGGCGTAAAAAAGCCCACTAGTGTGGGCTTAGATGTAGATGTAGATGTAGATGTAGATGTGGGTGTAGTCGTCTTCTAAACTAAGCGCGAATGATCATTTGTTCGCGCTCTGGGCCTACCGATACCATCACGATTGGCACACCCATCAACTCTTCGATACGCGTAACGTAATCTTGTGCCGCTTGAGGAAGGCTCTCAAACGTGCGGCAACCTGTGATATCTTCATCCCAACCTGCCATATCTTCATATACAGGTTTTAGCTCAGCCGTTTGTGGCCAAATCGGGTTCTCAGTATGTTCACCTGAGTAAGCGGTACAGATCTTAAGTTCAGACAAACCAGATAGGCAGTCAATCTTAGTTAGTGCGATTTCAGTCGCGGCTTGTAGATCAACGCCGTTGCGAGTAGCTACAGCATCAAAGTAACCCATATCACGTGGGCGACCCGTAGTTGCACCATATTCGTTAGAGCTTTCGCGGAAGCTGTCTTGCTCTTCCATTGCAGTTACTAGCGTACCAGTACCAACAGACGAGCTGAACGATTTAGCAACAGCAATAACACGCTCAGGGCGAAGGGCAGGTAAACCGCTACCAATGCCTGCATAAGCTGCGGTTACGTTCGAAGACGTTGTCCAAGGGTATTCACCGTAGACAAGGTCACGACCTGCACCTAGCTGAGCTTCAAACAGTAGGTTCGCGTCTTGCGATTGTAGTGCTTTTAGCGGCTCAGTTACGTTGCAAATGAATGGGCGCCACGCTTTAGTCACTTCAAGTAGCCATTCTGTCATTTCAGAAGCTGTCTGAGTGAAATCACATTGAGGGTATAGAGCCTTCAGTTGAGGCATCTTCCAATCAAGTAAGAATTGAATGCGCTGCTCTAAAATCTCAGGTTGATTCAACCAGCCCACAAGAATGCCTTTCTTCATCACGCGATCGCCGTAAGCAGGTGCAATACCTTGACGTGTTGAGCCATAAGCACCATCGCCTAAACGCTCTTCTTCAAGGGTATCTTCAAGGGCGTGTAAAGGCAGACATAGTGTCGCACGATCTGAGATCGCCATTTTCACTTTGATGCCAGCCTCTTGAACTTCTGCAATCTCTTGAGTTAGCGCAGCAGGGCTGATCACCATGCCTGGGCCCAGAACCGCTGTACAATCAGGATTAAAAATACCACTAGGTAGTTGGTGCAGTTTGAATGTACCGAAGTCATTTACTACGGTATGGCCTGCATTGTTTCCGCCTTGAAAACGAATGCTAGCAGAAGCTTGGTCTGCTAAAAAATCGACGATGCGGCCTTTGCCTTCATCACCCCAGTTTGCGCCCACAACAACGATAGATGGCATAATTTTTCTCCTAACTGATTGAGAAATCATGTTAGGCCTACAAAGTGGATAAGAGAAATTAATTATCTTTATTATCTTGATAAGGATTTCATATATCCTTAAAGTCTTAACCTACAAGCGAGACTCCTTATCATGTTCGTTCCTCACTGTAGGGAATAATGAAATGGACCCACCCTTCTAAACGGCGTCGCAATGCGCCAAGATGAATATTAAACACAATCATCTAACTGAGGGTAGGTCCATATGAAAACTATAACGA
>NZ_JACJFF010000234.1:0-3189 GCF_014164465.1 Vibrio sp. SG41-7
AAAAACACCCACATTGCCTATAAAACAATCTGACCTTAAATCTGCAGTAAACACTCACGATTCAAACTGGAAATTTACCCCGTAAACGACCTTGATGGTTATGATTGAGTTTCTTAACCATCAAGATTGCCTCAGCCCCATCAAGGCTCCACCTAGCTCCTGTGATATCTAATCTATCATTTATCAGATGCCGACAAGCTCCTTCGATAACACCACTTGCTATCGGATATGGGTGTGGTTCTTTTGAATCGACACGTTAAATATTAGCCATACAGCCTTTGTTTAGCCTGCTGTTTATGGAAACTCCAGTAATCCTGTAAATCACCACTCGATTTAAGGGAGCGTAGTCTCAAGATTGCCTCAGCCCCATCAAGGCTCCACCTAGCTCCTGTGATATCTAACCTATCATTTATCAGATGACGACAAGCTCCTTCGATAACACCACTCGCTATCGGATATCCACACTCTAGTGCTACTGTAGTGGCATAGTGAATTTGGCCACCTGATTAAGAGGTGATGTATGATCATCTCGATACTAAAACAGGTGACATTATGACTAAGCGTGAAAGACGCACTTTTAACTCAGAATTTAAGCTTGAATGCGCTCAGTTGGTGCTTGACCAGGGGCGGACTTACAAAGAAACCTGCGAAGCAATGGGCATAGGAAAAACCACGCTAGAAAGCTGGGTGAGGCAACTCAAAGCGGAAAGAGCTGGTAAAGCACCAAGTGCATCACCATTGACTCCAGAGCAAAGAGAAATCCGCGACCTTAAAAAGAAAATCAAGCGTATTGAAGAAGAAAAGGAAATTCTAAAAAAGGCTACGGCTCTCTTGATGTCAGACTCCCTGAACGGTTCTCGATAATCGAGAAACTCAAGAAGAGTTATGCTGTAAAACGGCTTTGTGAAGTGTTCGGGGTTCATCGCAGTAGCTATCGTTATTGGGCAAATAGAGATAAATCTCTGTCGTCAGAGCGTGTGCTTGTTCGTGCCGAAGTTCGCCGAGCTTATGAGCTGAGCAATGGTTCCGCTGGGGCGAGAACCATTGCAGATATAGTAACAGCGAGAGGCATTCCACTTAGTCGTTATCGAGCGAGTAAGTTTATGAAAGAACTAGACTTAGTCAGTTGCCAGCTACCGAAACATGCGTACAAAAAAACACAACAGGAACATGTTCATATACCCAATCGATTAAATCGTCAGTTCGCGGTAACTGAACCGAATCAAGTCTGGTGCGGCGATGTGACCTACATCTGGACGGGACAGAGATGGTCTTATCTTGCGGTTGTTATTGACTTGTTCGCACGAAAAGTCATCGGTTGGGCGATGTCTAACTCACCAGATAGCGCATTGACCGGCAAGGCGTTGACCATGGCCTATGAGAGCCGTGGAAAGCCGTCTGGTGTCATGTTCCACTCGGATCAAGGTTGCCACTATACAAGTAAGAAGTATCGTCAGTTACTATGGAGATATCGAATTACTCAGAGTATGAGTCGTCGTGGGAACTGTTGGGATACTGGGATTAGAATATAAGTACAGACTGTTTGTACTGACCCGTGCTGGGATTGGCTGAAATGTCTTTGTGTTGACCTGTCGTTCAAAGAGTCTGTTCAATTCTATCGACTCAGTTGTGACTTAATAGGAGCTTTGTATTGCATCTCCAGTGTCCCGTCCTGCTGGGCGATTCACACAGGAGAGTGATTAAATGAACAGTAACGATCCCCGCTACAAACTGTATTTAGGTGTAGATACTCATTTAGAGCTTCATGTTGCAACACTTATCAATGAGCTTGGTCAGGTTGTTAAAAGTAAGTCATTTAGTGTCGACCTTGCAGGTTATCGTGAGCTCTTAGCATGGTGTAAGTCTTACGGGTTCCTTCAAAAAGCTGGCATCGAAGGTACGGGAAGCTATGGTGCTGAACTGACTAAATTCTTGAATAAGAATGGTATTGATGTATATGAAGTGATGCGACCAAATCGAATGGAGAGACGTCTGAAAGGCAAAACAGACGTTATAGATTCAGAGAATGCGGCTAGAAGCGTATTATCTGGAGAGGCAGCAGTCATTCCTAAAAGCCATGCAGGACCAGTCGAATCATTACGGAGCCTGCTAATGACCCGCAATAGCGCTGTCAAAGCAAGAACTCAGGCGATGAATCAAATACGAGCTCTTCTTGTATCAGGTCCTGATGAGCTAAAACAGTCCCTTTACCAGCCAAAGCCTAGTGCGTGTGCGACCGCATGCTTAGCTCGGTGCTCTAATAGTAGTGAGCCATTAATGATTTCGCTTGTGCTGTTGGCACAACGTTGGAACTTCCTTAACGACCAAGTAAAATCTCTTGATAATGCTTTGAAAAAGCTGACTTTGAACACAGCTCAAAGCCTTGTGTCAAGGTTTGGGGTCGGCACAAATGTGGCTGCAACGCTCTTAGTTGCGGCTGGAGACAACGCCAACCGATTAAAGAAAGAATCATCGTTTGCAGCCTTGTGTGGCGTTAATCCAATTCCAGCGTCATCGGGGAAAACTACCCGTCATAGGTTGAATCGAGGAGGTAGCCGTAGTGCGAATAACGCTCTTTGGACCGTGGCAATGGTTAGAATGCGTAGTGATCCCAGAACAAAAGACTATGTTGCACGAAGAACAGCAGAAGGGTTATCAACTAAGGAAATAACTCGTATCTTAAAACGTTATATAGCGAGAGAGCTATTCCCGTTAATACTGAAAGATCTAGCGAGTCTGTCTTGACATAGGAGCGTCAACAGTCCTATGGAGCGAGTGTTCAGAAGCTTGAAGACGGAATGGGTACCAAAGAATGGCTATAGAAGTTTTCTAGAAGCGAACCAAGCAGTAACGGATTATCTGGTTGGCTATTACAACCAGCATCGTCCCCATCAATATAATGGTGGATTAACACCAAATGAATCAGAACGACAGTTCTGGTTTCCTCATAAAACCGTGGCCAGTTTTACTTGACCACTACACATTGGATAAAAGCCTGAATCTGGGCAAAGATCAGTTCTCTGACGGAGTCAGGCTGCGACTGGCTGAACAAATAAATCACAGGGCCTACGACCATGTGGCCCAGCAGATTGCACAAACCACCGGTGCTCAGGTAGCTAAGCGTCAATGCCTTAACCTCGTCCAGGACATGGCGCAGGATTTTGAAGATTATTACCTGCAAAATCGTTA
>NZ_JACJFF010000235.1:0-3188 GCF_014164465.1 Vibrio sp. SG41-7
ACGAGTAGAATCGTGCATCTGCTCGAGTTGCAGCTTTTGTTGAGGAGTCAGTGTAATTTTCATGGGTCTTAGCATGATCCTGATTTTATCGAAAATCAAGCACCTTCATTGATCACGGGTATATATGGATGTAAATAGACTAAATTTACATGGAATACTCACATAAACCGCCATGGAGATAAAAGACTACAAGTATAGAAATTCACCTAGCTGAGTGCTAGAAACCGCCAAAGCAAATGGTCTTATCCCATTTGATTACGTCATGCGGTGCCTTGCGAATTATGCTTGCCAAATCCTAATATCGACACTTTACTGCCTTGGATTTTAAAAGCTAGGTGTCGATCACCGTACGCTTACAATTAGAGTATAAAAAAAAAAGCCTATTTAAAATTAAATAGGCTTTTTATTAATTTAATGAGCAATGTATTATTAAGGGGCTGTGCTACAAGTATGTGCGTTAATTGTGAAATTGGAGTCTGTCTTTTTGAATCGAGTTAAGAAATTACCTTTCATACCTGATTCGTCCCAATTAATAACGATTTTCTCTCCATGATCAGTAAGTATATCATTCCAACTAGAGGCTCCCGAAAAATACTCCCAACTACTACCAAGAGTATTTATATCATAATATATGGCATAACTCTCAGTACCATTTCCATCTCTTTCTATATTAATACGGTAAGTTGTATTTTCATAAACTGTCTCCCCATTAGTATAAGAGCCCTTTAAATAAACATTCGTATAACCTGTGGCATAACCAAGATTACCATCATAAGTATGTGTAGGAGTGACATCTATGGTCATTGTATAGTCATTTAGTGGTAAATCACCGCTTACATCACAATATGCCGTTGCTAGGTTTCTAGAAATATCACCAGTTACTGAACCATCTTGATTGATAACTAGATTTTCAGCACCGGTAATATTATCTGGATCAATAACTGGAATAACATCAGGTTCAGAATCAGGTTCAGGTTCAGAATAAACAACGTTATATGCTTTCACTGTAAATACATCGCGATTACCAACAGTAGAACTCTGTGCACTTCGCCAAATAAAATTACCGCGTATTGTGCCCCCAGCAGCAGGACTAGCAGAATCAGTGAATTCACGTACAGTCCAATCGCCATAAGTGTTATTTACGTCTGCCCAATTCAATGAAGAGCCTTGACCTTCAACTCGATATTCATTAGTACCAGGATAATAATCTAAACGAACATCATCTTCAGCTTCTTTCTCTAAATAGATATTTATATAACCATAGCTAGCTGGCTTTTCGTCGGCAGGTGTATATTCAACTTCAGCGTCAAAATCATAGCCTGCAAGTACTTTGTTACCATCAACAGGAATGTAAATTCGCGTTGCATGAGATTCAGCGGTTATACCTGTAATTGAGCCATCACCATTTACTTGCGTTAATTCAGAACCAACAATTTGATCAACATTAATAACCGGGGTTGGGCCTGGAGAAATAAAACCTTGTATATTCCATTGTGTTAATTCGAATTCATCGAATCCTTCATAAGTACTATCACCAAGTCTTAAGAAAAAGTTACCAACGACAGAGGTAAGCTCTGTGCCTTTTTGGTAAGTATCTCTATAGTCATTACGAATGTTATACTCACCATAATCGCTATTTTTAAAGTCTGTATAAGTATCATACTGATCTTCAGTACCATCAACTCTAACGCTACCATCATTTAAAATTGTAACGGTCACTTTATCTGTAGTTGTTTCACCACGTAAATATAATTTAACATAAGCCTGGTCAGGAAAAGTAACCTCAAAAGCAAAATTACTATTTTTTACTTTTGCAGAACCATCGCCAACATCGTCTTCATATATCCAAATATGTTGGCCATCAGCCTTACCTGAGACGGCATTAGTATTTACATTAGTCCATAAGTCAGTCGCGCCTAAAATATTATCGTAAGCGATAACCCCTCCGCCACCATTAACCTCTATCTCTATTTCATCTTCCCATTCGTCTTCAATAATAATACCGCCACTGCCCGTATTATTATCAGTAGGCGTAGTATACGAATAAGTTAATGCATATTGACGATTTACACCGGTTTCCCCTTCAACGGCAACGATTTCCCCTGTTTGAGAATCTGTGGCTGAAGCTTCTGAAATACCTTGTGTAACATATTGATAGCTATAAAGAAAATCACTGGCCGCTGTCTCAGGAGAAACAAGATTTGCAGCTCTACCGTTAACCGCAGATGTGCCAGCTACAACATCTTCAGATTGCATGGTTACTAATGAATATTGTGTATTGTGCAGCGTAATGCTGACCGTATCAGCATCTGCCGGTATGCTAACAGGCTCTTCTGTAGAAACAGTATAATAAGGTGTTGTAATTGGACTTTCTTTTTCAGCTAGATTAACTAAATCTGGATGGGTAATTGATACGGTAGCTTCACCTGTTACGCTAAATAGAAAATTACCACCATCAGAAATATTTTCATCACTGTAAGTAACTTCACCATTATCATCTGTAATGGTAATGTTATAACCATCTTCTCTTAATACATGAATATAACCATAATTTGTTATAGCATATGAATAATCATATTCCTCTGAAAGAGCACGTGAACTACTTGAAGATGTAATTTCGTAACCTTCAAGTTCAGTTTCTTCAGAAGGAGTATCAATTTTTAAAGTTAATGTACGGGGTGAGGCTATATCAGTATCGCTGTCACTATCACAAGCAGTTAATGTTAATGAAAGCGAAATAGCTAAAAAAACTGCAGACTTTTTATAAGTTTCTTGTTCCATATTCATTCCTTTATAGATATATTTTTAACTATGTTTACCCTATTCATTGTTCACTTTATTAATGCCTCCCGAATTCAGGTGAGAATTTAACAGTAGCCCATAATGTAAAAAAGTGTAGTTTTTTTTGTAATTTTTTTGTAATTTTTTTGGTCGAAACTCCAACCTGTTGATTAATAGTAAAACTCTCGTTCGATAAGGGCGCGAATATACTTTGTTAATCTGATGTAAAAAGAACTTTTTCCCTGTAATCTTTATTCCATGCGGCTTGGTTCATCTTTCTTGGTACAAGGGCGCGAATATACTTTGTTAATCTGATGTAAAAAGAACTTTTTCCCTGTAATCTTTATTCCATGCGGCTTGGTTCATCTTTCTTGGTACAGACAAGTTACCCTCTGATTTTCTAAATA
>NZ_JACJFF010000236.1:0-1565 GCF_014164465.1 Vibrio sp. SG41-7
GAATTAACCCTTCTTGATGACAACCAAAAACCTTGGTTAGTTGCCATACGCTTATTTGTCTTCACTTTTTAAAGTGAAAGCAAATAGAAACCCTTTCGGGTTGTATGGTTAAGTGACTAAGCGTACACGGTGGATGCCTTGGCAGTCAGAGGCGATGAAAGGCGTAATAACTTGCGATAAGCCCAGATTAGGTAGTAATAACCTTTTGAGTCTGGGATTCCTGAATGGGGAAACCCACTTGCATAAGCAAGTATCCTGTTGTGAATACATAGCAACAGGAGGCAAACCGGGGGAACTGAAACATCTAAGTACCCCGAGGAAGAGAAATCAACCGAGATTCCGAAAGTAGCGGCGAGCGAAATTGGATTAGCCCTTAAGCTTTTAATGAGACAGATGAAGGCTCTGGAAAGTGCCGCAATAAAGGGTGATAGCCCCGTAATCGACATCTCATAATCAGTGAAAACGAGTAGGGCGGGACACGTGATATCCTGTCTGAATATGGGGGGACCATCCTCCAAGGCTAAATACTACTGACTGACCGATAGTGAACCAGTACCGTGAGGGAAAGGCGAAAAGAACCCCTGTGAGGGGAGTGAAATAGAACCTGAAACCGTGTACGTACAAGCAGTAGGAGCACCTTCGTGGTGTGACTGCGTACCTTTTGTATAATGGGTCAGCGACTTAATTTTAGTAGCAAGGTTAACCGTTTAGGGGAGCCGTAGGGAAACCGAGTCTTAACTGGGCGTACAGTTGCTAGGATTAGACCCGAAACCAGGTGATCTAGCCATGGGCAGGTTGAAGGTTGAGTAACATCAACTGGAGGACCGAACCGACTAATGTTGAAAAATTAGCGGATGACTTGTGGCTAGGGGTGAAAGGCCAATCAAACCTGGAGATAGCTGGTTCTCCCCGAAAGCTATTTAGGTAGCGCCTCGGACGAATACTACTGGGGGTAGAGCACTGTTAAGGCTAGGGGGTCATCCCGACTTACCAACCCTTTGCAAACTCCGAATACCAGTAAGTACTATCCGGGAGACACACGGCGGGTGCTAACGTCCGTCGTGGAGAGGGAAACAACCCAGACCGCCAGCTAAGGTCCCAAAGTATAGCTAAGTGGGAAACGATGTGGGAAGGCTCAGACAGCCAGGATGTTGGCTTAGAAGCAGCCATCATTTAAAGAAAGCGTAATAGCTCACTGGTCGAGTCGGCCTGCGCGGAAGATGTAACGGGGCTAAGCTATACACCGAAGCTGCGGCTACGTACCTTAGGGTATGTGGGGTAGGGGAGCGTTCTGTAAGCCGTTGAAGGTGGTCTGTAAGGGCTGCTGGAGGTATCAGAAGTGCGAATGCTGACATGAGTAACGATAAAGGGAGTGAAAAACTCCCTCGCCGGAAGACCAAGGGTTCCTGTCCAACGTTAATCGGGGCAGGGTAAGTCGACTCCTAAGGCGAGGCCGAAAGGCGTAGTCGATGGGAAACGGGTTAATATTCCCGTACTTCTTACAATTGCGATGGGGGGACGGAGAAGGCTAGGTGGGCCTGGCGACGGTTGTCCAGGTTCAAGTA
>NZ_JACJFF010000236.1:1665-3178 GCF_014164465.1 Vibrio sp. SG41-7
TTAACGCTGAGATACGATGTCGAGCTACTACGGTAGTGAAGTCATTGATGCCATGCTTCCAGGAAAAGCCTCTAAGCTTCAGATTGTAAGGAATCGTACCCCAAACCGACACAGGTGGTCGGGTAGAGAATACCAAGGCGCTTGAGAGAACTCGGGTGAAGGAACTAGGCAAAATGGTACCGTAACTTCGGGAGAAGGTACGCTCTTATCAGTGAAGTCCCTTGCGGATGGAGCAGACGAGAGTCGCAGATACCAGGTGGCTGCAACTGTTTATTAAAAACACAGCACTGTGCAAAATCGTAAGATGACGTATACGGTGTGACGCCTGCCCGGTGCCGGAAGGTTAATTGATGGGGTTAGACTTCGGTCGAAGCTCTTGATCGAAGCCCCGGTAAACGGCGGCCGTAACTATAACGGTCCTAAGGTAGCGAAATTCCTTGTCGGGTAAGTTCCGACCTGCACGAATGGCGTAATGATGGCCACGCTGTCTCCACCCGAGACTCAGTGAAATTGAAATCGCTGTGAAGATGCAGTGTACCCGCGGCTAGACGGAAAGACCCCGTGAACCTTTACTACAGCTTGGCACTGAACATTGAACCTACATGTGTAGGATAGGTGGGAGACTATGAAATTGCGTCGCTAGATGTGATGGAGTCGTCCTTGAAATACCACCCTTGTAGTTTTGATGTTCTAACGTTGGTCCCTGAATCGGGATTACGGACAGTGCCTGGTGGGTAGTTTGACTGGGGCGGTCTCCTCCCAAAGAGTAACGGAGGAGCACGAAGGTGGGCTAAACACGGTTGGACATCGTGTGGTTAGTGCAATGGCATAAGCCCGCTTGACTGCGAGAATGACAATTCGAGCAGGTGCGAAAGCAGGTCATAGTGATCCGGTGGTTCTGAATGGAAGGGCCATCGCTCAACGGATAAAAGGTACTCCGGGGATAACAGGCTGATACCGCCCAAGAGTTCATATCGACGGCGGTGTTTGGCACCTCGATGTCGGCTCATCACATCCTGGGGCTGAAGTCGGTCCCAAGGGTATGGCTGTTCGCCATTTAAAGTGGTACGCGAGCTGGGTTTAGAACGTCGTGAGACAGTTCGGTCCCTATCTGCCGTGGGCGTTGGAAAATTGAAAGGGGCTGCTCCTAGTACGAGAGGACCGGAGTGGACGAACCTCTGGTGTTCGGGTTGTCATGCCAATGGCATTGCCCGGTAGCTAAGTTCGGAATCGATAACCGCTGAAAGCATCTAAGCGGGAAGCGAGCCTTGAGATGAGTTTTCCCTGGCACTATAAGTGTCCTAAAGGGTTGTCGTAGACTACGACGTTGATAGGCAGGGTGTGTAAGTGCTGCGAGGCATTGAGCTAACCTGTACTAATTGCCCGTGAGGCTTAACCATACAACACCCAAGGGGTTTTGTGGACTCAGATGTACCAGACCTTGAATGCGTTTGAAGAGAAATAACTTTTAGATAAGCTTTCCGAATTTTAAAATTTGCTTGGCGACCATAGC
>NZ_JACJFF010000237.1:0-3177 GCF_014164465.1 Vibrio sp. SG41-7
CCTAAGACCTAAGACCTAAGACCCAAGATGATTTACAGGTCGACTAAAATTGTCTTAGTTGTAATCCCGCCTTGGTCATCGATTATTTTCAGTGTCACCTCGTGCTTTCCGTATGAAGGGAAGATTGAAGTGAATGTGCGACCTCGTTTCACCTTTCCGTTTGGAAGTGTCCACTCGGTATCAACAACACGACCATCGCTGTCTGAACTTGTAGACCACATGGTTACCCAGCGACCCAAGTGAATGTACTTTGCACTCGCTTCTGGAAGGGCGTTTGGAGATTCAACACTCACTACGGAGCTAAATGAATCGGTAGCGCCTTTGTCGTCAACAACAGTCAAGTTCACCGTGTATTCACCGGCTTGTTCGTAAGACCAAGTTGGTGCCACTTCGTTACTTGTTGTGCCGTTGCCAAAGTCCCATAAGTAACTGGTGATCTCACCGTCTTGATCAGAACTGAAGTTACGTGCAGAAACGTTCAGGGCAGTAACATTGAGCTCGAAGTTCGCAGTAGGGGCGACGTTGTGTTGGCTTACTTTCGATAAGCGAACCACGCCGTATTCGTTGTTGTCACTCTGATTCACAATATCAACGGCTAAGCCAAACTCCGTTAGGATACGTCCTGAATCAGGCGCTTGTGGAGAGGTGTAATCTTGGTCGTCAGAGAAGCTAGCATTGCCAACCAAACTGGTATCTTCAAGTACATCATCGTCGCTGTTCACAAGACGCATTGGGGTATGATCTTTGAGTGAAAACGCAGCATCACGAACTTGATAACGAGTTTGAGCGACTTCACCAGATTTTTCCCAAGTCATGGCATTTTGGTCTGCATCGACCACGCCTAACCAACCTTCACCTGGGTGTTTACCTACCCAGTTATCAGTCAGCGACTCGTCTACGTACCAAATGATCAAACCTGGATCGAATGAGATGAGTTGGCCCATGCGTTTGATGTTGGCTAAACCTTCATCAACGTCCATGTGGCTACGCCATTGCAGTAGGTAGTAGTGTTGCGCTTGGTGGAATCCATTACTTAGCTTGTAGCCATTTAGGGCGAAGGTGGAGTTGCTTTCTCCATCGTCTATTAAGGTTACTTCACCATCCACGATCACACTGAGGTTATCCAAATAGAAGCCTTCCATCGCCAAGCCACCATCGGTGATGTACTCAAACGAAAGCTCTACTTCTTGGCCTGCCCATTGTGAAACGTCGAACTCAGCGTCAACCCATCCGCCAGATTCGCCGCCAATAGCAGGAACGAGGCCAGTATTGTATGGGTCATCCATTGAGGTGATGTTGCCAGCTATTGCTTGTCCGTTGATTAGCACGCGAGCGAAGTCGTAGTCTTTCTCTATTTCATACCACGCTTTGAACGAAAGCAATGCAGAATCACCCGCTGGAATCACCAACTTGCGAGTCATGCCATTTTTCAGATCATCGCCTTTTTGAGAGTGGAATGAATACTCTCCCTCAAAGGGTTTCAGACTTTCAATTTGCTTTTCAGGAAGATCGACCTTAATCATGTTCGGACGGCTGTTATCCGTTGTTTGGAACAGTGTATAAACTTGTGGGTTGTCTTCTAGGTCATCAATCGAGATTTGATCATCGTTAACCCAGCGACCACCAATCGATTTTTGTAGGAAGTGCTTTGCCCAAGAGCTGAATGCCGTTGGTTGTGTGCCACCAATTTTGCCAGCCCAGCTGCCTGAAGACATGATTGACCAGTAAGATACTGGTTCACCCTTGCCTGTGTATTGCGTATCGTACTCGTCTGGTAAGCCTAAATCATGGCCATACTCGTGAGCACAGACACCCGCTGCCGCGTCAATCGGTTGAATGGTGTAATCAAATGCTGCGTATTGGCCACCAAAGCGGTCAGGAAGAGAGCTAGAGGTACCTTCAAGCACATGTGTGCGGCCAAGGTTGAATCGGTGAGACCAGATTGCATCAGGGCCTAATACGCCACCACCGGCTTCTTCGCCTACCGATGCATGAAACACCATCAGGTGATCAATCACACCATCGGGTTCGCGGAAGTTTCCGTCACCGTCGTAATCGTAACGATCTTCAATGTCGTAATCGGCAAGGTTGATACTTGGGTCTTGCGCCAGTTGATTCAGCGCTTCACGAACCAGTTCTTGTGCGTTTAAGTCGTTGTCGGTGGTAGGGGAGTTGCCACCATAGAATGACGCAGGCTTAGAGGCGCGATACCAACCCGCAGCTTGACCTGCAACGCTGTAACTATCACCTGATTCGCTTTGGTAATACTGACGCATCGAGATTAGGTTTTCGCCATTTGGCCCTGTGTAGCCAGAATTTGAGAACAACAACTCTTGATAATGTTCTGGGTTGTAGCTCTCGTAGAGCATCTGCGTGTGCTCTTCGGTCAGCTTGTTGTCATCCCAGTTCAAATCAGGGAAATCGACCAATAGAGCGAGTACTTTATCGGTACGCTTGGTGCCGACTTCTAAAGCAAAGACACTCGCTTTTTTAACACCGGATCCTTTTTCGATGGCTTTGAGTATTTTCGCTCGTTGCTCAAGTGCTTTTTTACCGAATTGAGCGTCGCCTTTAAAACCGGAATTGATCTTATTTTTTAAGTAACGGTCAAGTGCGTCGTGTTTTGCCACATCGGTTGCATCTTGGTCGACTAAGCCTTGTCTAACTAGCATTTCAATAAGTTTGTCTTCATTAACAACGCCTAAATCAATAGGTGTTTTTGCATAACTACTGACGCTAAATAGAGTAAGCATTGCTGAAGCCAACAATGTTTTTCTCATCATTTTCATTATATTTCCTTTTTATATTTCCATGTCGATATCAGTATCAACTGCCTTATTAGAACCAGTTGTCCGAGTCTGGCCTAATACACTCTTGTGGTGTCTTATTTAACTGACGTGTGTTTGCTGTATGTTTCGTACTTTCTATCTCTTTTATACTTTCTATTTCTTTTGTATTGGTTGTCTCTTTTCTATTTTTTGAATCAAACGGAGTGCTCTTTACTTTTTTAGCGTTGAGATAGATACGCAAAGCTTCTTGATTGCCCTCATAGGCATGGGTATCTACACATATTGAGCAAAAAATGAACGGGCCAATTCTTTCATCCTGTTGATTTCCTCTGTCGTGTAAGTATTTAATACTTCGCACATTTGCAAGAAAACCCAGAGGCCTGCAAGT
>NZ_JACJFF010000238.1:0-3154 GCF_014164465.1 Vibrio sp. SG41-7
CACGAGTCGTATCGTGTTGGTTAATCAGCGTGATTTTTTGTTCATTGGATAGTGTTATTTTCATGTCACCTAGCATGATCCTCATTTTGGCTAAAATCAAGCACCTTCAATGATCACGGGTATATATTATGGTTCCCATCCTACTCAAAATAATTTTAAACATTAAATAAAAAATGCAAATTGATATCCAAAGTCGTGATGTATTCTATGTTTCTGATGGAACGGCCATAACATGTGAGACTTTAGGGCATGTTGTTCTAGGTCAATTCCCATTCGAAGCCAATGAAAAAACCTTCCCGTTTGTCGAAAGTGAGGACAAACTTTCTGATTTATTAAAAGAGATCGAAATTTCGTATCGTGATACGGGCAACCACCCGTTGGTCTTTTTTTCGATTGTGATTCCAGACATCAAGCAGAAGCTCTTGGAGGCACCAGCGCATTGTTATGACGTGCTAGAGAGTATTGTGCAGAAAGTGCAAGACGATACCCAAATGGCCCCGGTGCCTAAGCTGCAGCGTTCACGTAGTGTTAATAAAGATTCAGTGAAGTACTTCGACCGTATTGCTGCGATTGAATACACGCTGGCTCATGATGATGGCATCACGCTGAAAGGGCTTGAAGAGGCGGATATCATCCTATTGGGTGTGTCTCGAAGCGGTAAGACACCGACAAGTTTGTATATGGCGATGCAGTTTGGCTTGCGCGTAGCGAACTATCCGTTCATTCATGATGACCTGGCGTGCTTGAAGCTGTTACCCGAATTTGAGATCTACCGACACAAGCTGTTTGGTTTAACCATTGATGCGGAAAGGTTGACTGAAATCCGAGAGAACCGTTTAGCTGGCAGTGAATACGCGAGTGATTCGCAATGCTTGTATGAGTTGCAAACGGTAGAGTCGATGTTTCGCCGAGAAGCGATACCTTACATCAACACGTCATCGCTATCGGTTGAAGAAATTTCAACACGAATCTTGGAACGTACAGGGTTGAGAAGGCGCTTGTTGTAGAAAAAATAATTGAGTCATAAGGATCGAAGCTCGTACGGACAATGTTCGGGGAGCTTCGATTTTTCGTTTAGGCTCGTTGCTAACGACTAACGACTAACGACTTAGCAAATTAGCAAAGAAGCTTGATGCCTAACGTTTGACTCTGTTTTTCTGACCAACGCTCAAGTGCTGGTGGCCATGTGATGCTTGGTTCAACACAGAAGCCACGAAGCATCGAGAAATACACCGCTTGATCGATTAGAGGCAGTGATGACTCACCATTCTCTAGGTCCAGTAATAGCTCGGCATCTTTCAGTAATGGGTTAATCAGTTGAACGAATTGTGGGGTCTTTTCCAAGAGTTCTTCAAAGTTAAAACCGTCGGTCTCTTTACTGGCACGCCAAGCTTCTTTGGCTCCAGCAGAGCGATATTCAGCCAAGTCGAGGTTCCACCAACGTGGGCGTCCGATCTGTTGAGTAAGAGGGAAAGCGCGGCTTTGAAAAAGCGCAGCCTGCTCAGATGGCTCACGTTGCTCGTCACTTGATTTCGAATCCATGAAGTAAACAATGATGTCTAGGCTTTCAGCCATAATCGAACCGTCGTTTTTCTGTAGGACTGGCACCATCTTCTTACCGATCAGATCGATAAGGGTTTGAGCATCATCATAATCCACAGAAACAAGTTCGATGTTCAAGCCTAAAGATTGAGCGATGTAGGCAACTCTTGCACAGAAAGGGCAGTGGTCGTAAATGTAAAGCTTCATAGCTTCCCTTAGTTCAGGATATTATAAATATAAGTTAATGCTAATATATCAGAAAGTATTACGAACATTAAGCGTGAATAAACGCTAAGTACTAATAAACAGCAAGCATCAACAACACACAATAAGTGTTTGGTATAAATACTCTTTCATTAATTCTATTGTCTGTTGGATTCGGCTTTACTGCAATGCGTAGACTAATGGGAAGGCTAGTGAGAAATAACGGGCACAAAAAAGGCTCTGGCGGCTCACTCTAATGCAGAAGAGTGAAGTCAGCCAAAGCCTCAATGTTGTTACCTTTAGCAGAGTGACTACTAAAAGAGCAGAGTGGTTAAACTATGCTTTTTTAAGGTCTTGTGCTGGGTAAGTAAGCGTCATTGCGCCTTCTACCGTTGTAACGTGAACGTAGCCACCACCAGCACTTAGGCCAGTCACTACCATTTCACCAAGCTCAACACCTTTTGTTGCTACAACGCGATCGTCAACTGAAAACACTTTACACACCTTCAATAAATTAAATAAATACGATAGATATCGAACGCGGATTTAAACAGATGGCACCCCAATCGACTAATCCGGTTATTTGTCGTAAAGATTAAATTTAGTTATGCATAAAACAGTATTTCTTAAAAATCAGTTTGTTAACTCGTTCAGCGATGTTATTTGTCTGCCGGATAAACGACACCAACTTGTTGGCGCATCTCTGTAATTAACTTAGCAACCGTTAAAGCGCGCTGTTGGGCTTGCGCTTGTGTTGTGTTGTCTCCAGCAATGCAACTAGCAAAGGCTTGCGCCTCGTAACACATTGAATTTTCGCTTTGTGCTTGAGTGAGGTTTTCTACCGTGCCATCGCGGTAGCGGATCTTAATGTCGGTGCATTCGGCGATGTGATCGATGATGATCGCTCCTAGTTCACCTTGGATCTCACTTGGCGTATAAGAATCACTGACTTTGGAGTGCGCAAGGGTCACATCAAACTCAGGGTATTGGAAGATCGCACAGCCATGTGCGTCCACGCCTGAATCAAGTAGCTTTGCAGAAGCCTGTGCATTTTCAGGTTTGCCAAATAACGCGACTGTCGCGGCAACACAGTAGAAGCCAATATCGACCAATGAGCCGTTAGAAAAAGCTGGATTGAAGGTGTTTGGGTTCTCGCCATTTAGGTATTTTTGGTAGCGCGATGAATACTGGCAGTAGTTGATGTGTGCCTTATGTACCTTGCCAATCTTTTCTAAACCAAGTTGAATTTGCTTAAAGTTCGGCAGGAACTGAGATTTGTACGCGGCTTTGTTGCGTAATTAAATTTAGAGATAGAGCCACCCCGTTTCGCGTATTTCTTAGTCAATACGACAAGTTTCAGGCATACCTAACCCAGTAAGCTTGTTCAACGCTTTTATCATCGCGTAAG
>NZ_JACJFF010000239.1:0-3059 GCF_014164465.1 Vibrio sp. SG41-7
GGAGTAAACGCATTATCTGGGTTATCCACGTCGGTACTAGTCAATGTTCCTGAAGTAGTTACCGCTTTGTCAGTCTCGTCCACACTTACCGTTGCGGTACTGACTGTCGCTTTATCATTGGTGCCGTTAATCGTCACCTTGATGGTTGACGCTGTGCCATCAACAGACGATACCGTGAAGGTCTCTTCGACCTTATCGCCGACATTCAATTGGTTAAACGCACTGTTCGCAGTGAACGTCCAATGACCATTGGCATCAATAGTCAGGTCACCATTAGATCCAACAACGGAATCCGGCGTGAAGGTATTATCTGTATTATCCACGTCAGTACTGGTTAGCGTACCTGAGGTAGTTACCGCTTTGTCGGTTTCATCGATAGCGACGGTCGCACTGCTGACAGTAGCGGCGTCGTTAGTGCCGTTAATCGTGACTTTAATGGTCGAAGGTGTGCCATCAACGGAAGTGACAGTGAAGGTTTCTTCTACTTTGTCGCCGACGTTTAACTGATTAAACGCGCTGTTGGCGGTGAACACCCAGTGACCACTGGCATCAATAGTTAGGTCGCCGTTAGATCCAGTAATCGAGTCGGGTGTGAAGGTATTGTCTGGGTTGTCTACATCGGTACTGGTCAATATTCCTGATGTCGTTATCGCTTTGTCAGTCTCATCGATGGCAACGGTTGCGCTGCTGACAGTAGCGGCGTCGTTAGTCCCGTTAATCGTCACCTTGATGGTGGACGGTGTGCCATCAACAGACGATACCGTGAAGGTTTCTTCGACTTTATCGCCGACGTTCAATTGATTAAACGCGCTGTTGGCGGTGAAGGTCCATTGGCCATTAGCACCAATGGTGAGGTTGCCGTTGGTGCCAGTAATCGAATCGGATGTGAATGCGTTATCTGGGTTATCGACGTCGATACTGGTTAGGGTGCCTGAGGTTGTCACCGCTTTGTCAGTCTCATCGATGGCGACGGTCGCACTGCTGACAGTAGCGGCGTCATTGGTACCATTAATAGTGATTTTGATGGTCGACGGTGTGCCATCAACAGATGAGACAGTGAAGGTCTCTTTGACCTTATCGCCGATGTTCAATTGATTAAACGCGCTGTTGGCTGTAAAGGCCCAATGACCATTGGCATCAATAGTCAGGTCACCGTTGGTGCCTGAAATAGAATCCGGCGTAAACGTATTGTCTGGGTTGTCTACATCGGTACTGGTCAATGTTCCTGATGTCGTTACTGCTTTGTCGGTTTCATCGATGGCGACGGTCGCACTGCTGACAGTAGCGGTGTCGTTAGTACCGTTAATCGTTACCTTGATGGTCGACGGTGTGCCATCAACAGACGACACCGTAAAGGTTTCTTCGACTTTGTCGCCAACGTTTAGTTGATTAAACGCGCTGTTGGCGGTGAACACCCAATGACCATTGGTGTCAATAGTCAGGTCACCGTTGGTACCTGAAATAGAATCCGGCGTAAACGTATTGTCTGGGTTGTCTACATCGGTACTGGTCAATGTTCCTGATGTGGTTACTGCTTTGTCAGTCTCATCGATGGCGACGGTCGCACTGCTGACAGTAGCGGCGTCATTAGTGCCGTTAATCGTCACTTTAATGGTCGAAGGTGTGCCATCAACAGACGACACAGTAAAGGTATCTTCGACTTTATCGCCAACGTTTAGTTGATTAAACGCGCTGTTGGCAGTGAATACCCAGTGGCCAGTAGCGTCAATAGTTAGGTCGCCGTTAGATCCAACAATGGAATCCGGAGTAAACGCATTATCTGTATTATCCACGTCAGTACTGGTTAGCGTACCTGATGTCGTTACCGCTTTGTCGGTTTCATCAATGGCAACGGTCGCACTGCTGACAGTAGCTGCGTCATTAGTGCCATTAATCGTCACTTTGATGGTCGAAGGTGTGCCATCAACGGAAGTGACAGTGAAGGTTTCTTCTACTTTATCGCCGACATTCAATTGGTTAAACGCGCTGTTGGCGGTGAAGACCCAATGACCATTGGCATCAATAGTCAGGTCACCATTAGATCCAACAACGGAATCCGGCGTGAAGGTATTATCTGTATTATCCACGTCAGTACTGGTTAGCGTACCTGATGTCGTTACCGCTTTGTCAGTTTCATCCACACTGACCGTTGCGGTACTGACCGTCGCTTTATCATTGGTGCCATTAATTGTCACTTTGATCGTTGACGCTGTGCCATCAATAGACGAGACAGTGAAGGTCTCTTCGATCTTGTCACCGACATTCAATTGATTAAACGCACTGTTGGCGGTGAAGACCCAATGACCATTAGTATCAATAGTCAGGTCACCGTTGGTGCCTGAAATAGAATCCGGTGTGAATGCGTTATCTGGGTTATCGACGTCGATACTGGTTAGGGTGCCTGAGGTTGTCACCGCTTTGTCAGTCTCATCGATGGCGACGGTCGCACTGCTGACAGTAGCGGCGTCGTTGGTGCCATTAATTGTCACTTTGATCGTTGACGCTGTGCCATCAACCGACGATACCGTGAAGGTCTCTTCGACTTTATCGCCGACGTTTAATTGATTAAACGCGCTGCTCGCGGTGAAGTTCCAATGACCATTGGCATCAATAGTCAGGTCGCCGTTAGCTCCAGTAATCGAGTCGGGTGTGAAGGTATTGTCTGGGTTATCCACGTCAGTACTGGTTAATGTTCCTGAAGTCGTGACTGCTTTGTCGGTTTCATCGATGGCAATGGTCGCGCTGCTGACAGTAGCGGCATCGTTAGTGCCGTTAATCGTCACTTTTATGGTCGACGGTGTGCCATCAATAGACGAGACAGTGAAAGTCTCTTCGACTTTATCGCCGACGTTTAATTGGTTAAATGCGTTGTTCGCGGTGAACACCCAATGCCCATTAGCATCAATAGTCAGGTCACCGTTGGTGCCTGAAATCGAATCCGGAGTAAACGCATTATCTGGGTTATCCACGTCGGTACTAGTCAATGTTCCTGAAGTAGTTACCGCTTTGTCAGTCTCGTCCACACTTACCGTTGCGGTACTGACTGTCGCTTTATCATT